>DYOT01000229.1 GCA_020720345.1 Candidatus Caenarcanum sp. | reverse complement strand
GAAGCCTTAAATCATTGTCTAAATTGATTATTGGATTTTTAACAATACGGCTTCTTAAAAAAAGAGGTGGAATTAATTCCACCTCTTTTTTTATAATTAATATTTTATTTAGCTCTTGCAAGCATTGTGCCTTTTACAATCTGTGCAAAGCCTTCAGCTTCAAGACTGGCTCCGCCTACTAAAGCTCCGTCAATGTCAGACATTGACATCTGCTCTTCTATAGTTGAAGCTTTTACGCTTCCACCATATAAAATCCTGATTTTATCGGCAGCATCCTGAGAAGAAACTTCAGCAACAACGCCTCTAATCATTTTTATCACTCTGTTTGCTTCTGCGGAATCACAGGTTTTTCCTGTTCCAATAGCCCATATAGGCTCATAAGCAATTGCTGATTTAGCTATTTCTTCTTCGCTTAAACCTTTTAATGCTGCTCTTATTTGTCCTGCAACAAATTCATCGGTAATTCCCTGTTCTCTCTGCTCCAGAGTCTCTCCGCAGCAAATAATAGGAATCAAGCCGCCTGAAAGTACAGCCTTTGCTTTTTTGTTAATCATTTCGTCAGTTTCTGAAAAATATTGTCTTCTTTCGCTGTGTCCTACAACAACATAGCTAACGCAAAGGTCTTTAAGCATGGAAACAGAAACTTCGCCTGTGAATGCCCCTGATTCTTCCCAATAGCAATTTTGCGCCCCAAGGTAAAGTCCTTTTCCGTGTTCAAGGACGTTACTTACAGCCTGAAGCGTCGTAAACACAGGGCAAAAAACCACTACAGGCATTTCTTCCTTTGAACAGTCCATTAATTTAATTTTTACATCTTCAACAGTGTCAACTGCTTCGCCTACGAGCTTGTTTAATTTCCAGTTTCCGGCGATTATCGGTCTTCTTGTCATTTTATTTGTCCTCTTTTAATTAATGTAAATAAGTTTTTTATAAGAAATACACGTTTTAATAAGAATGAGTTATAGCCTTTCGGAGCGGCAAAGCCGTTCTTTAGGCTTTTACTCCCGCTTCGCAAATAAATCGAAAAACAAATTTAAGTTGAGTATATTTTAAAAATAAAGGAGAGAAACGCAAAATTTTTCTCTCCTTATTTAAATTTATAACTTAATTTCTATAATTTGCTTGCAACTAATGAAACAGTTTCAGCAAGTCTTGTGCTGTAACCCATTTCGTTGTCGTACCAGGAAATAACTTTAACCATATTTTCGCCCATGGTCATTGTTAATTTGGAATCAATACAGCTGCTGTAATTTGAACCGATAAAGTCTGTGCTTACTACAGGCTCATCAACATATTCAAGATAGCCTTTTAATTCACCTTCAGCTGCTTTTTTCATAGCTGCGTTTACTGCTTCAGCGGTTACAGGTTTTTCTGTTCTAACAACTAAGTCAACAACTGAAACGTCAGGAGTAGGGACTCTCATAGCAAAACCGTTTAATTTTCCTTTTAATTCAGGTAATACTAAAGAAATTGCTTTAGCTGCGCCTGTGGATGAAGGAACAATATTAAGAGCTGCTGATCTTGCTCTTCTTAAGTCGCTGTGTCCAGCGTCTAAAATTCTCTGATCACCTGTATATGAGTGAACAGTTGTCATTAAGCCTTCAACAATACCGAAATTCTCAAGAAGAACTTTAGCTATAGGAGCTAAACAGTTTGTTGTACAGCTTGCCATTGAAATTACGTTATGTTTAGCAGGATCATAATCTTTTTCATTCACGCCTAAAACGATTGTAGCGTCTTCGTTTTTAGCAGGAGCTGAAATAATAACTTTCTTAGCGCCGGCTGCAATATGAGCTTTTGCTTTTTCAGCGTCTGTAAAGAATCCTGTTGATTCTATAACAATTTCAACCCCAAGTTTAGCCCAGGGAAGAACGGATGGATCTTTTTCTTTAAATAATAAAACTTTTTTGCCGTTTACTATGATGCCTTCTGCATCAGAAGAAACTGTACCTTCAAATCTTCCCATTACTGAGTCATATTTTAAAAGATGCGCCGCTTCTTCAGCTGATAAACCAGGGTCATTGATTGCTACATAATCAAGTTTTTCAAATGAGCCGTTTTTAACCGCTGCTCTAAAGGTGTTACGACCAATTCTTCCAAAGCCGTTTATTGCCACTTTTACCATTTCAAGCTCCTTTTTTCAACTACATATAAAACTACTTATACCTTTGTTCTTTTTATAATTGAAACATAATTTTTGTTCAAGTATTAAAAGTAGTA
>DYOT01000228.1 GCA_020720345.1 Candidatus Caenarcanum sp. | reverse complement strand
TTCATTCCGCAAATAAACCAGAACAGGACTAAATCTGTAAATTTCGGCTCAAAACAAACTGATGCAGCTAAATTAACAAAAATTGTTACAGATAAACTTAAACTTTCAGGAATGGAACTGGGATTACCAAAACCTGTTGCAGAAATGGCACACCCAAATGAAAATTTGACTGTTACTGATGCAATTAAAATTCTTTTTGCCAAAATTGATGAATCTACAAAAATTACAAAAGAATTAATTTTCAATGATGTTCTTACCGGGCTTTATAACAGAAAAGCTTATGATAGAGACAGATCTGTATTAGTGAAACAGGCAATAGCGGGTGGGGATGACTTTGGCTTAATACACTTTGATCTTGATAATTTCAAAAGTTATAACGATAGTTTTGGACATCCTGAAGGTGATGTGGCATTAAAAGTATTTGCCTCGGTTATAAAGGAAGCTGTTGGAGAATGCGGCAAAGTCTACAGAGTTGGCGGAGAAGAATTATCTGTTCTTGTTCCCGATACTGATTATAAAAAAATTGCAGAAATTGCAGAAAAGGCAAGGAAATTGCTTGAAACCGAATCTATAAATAAATATCAGGAGGGTATATTAAAAAGACCTTTAACAGTAAGCGGTGGGTTCCATGTATTTCACCCCGATGAAAAAAAACCTCTGGAAGTCATAGCAGATAAAGCCCTTTATGTTGCAAAAGCAAAAGGCAGAAACAGAACAATAGGAATAAATGATATTCCGGTACAATTATCTCTTTTTCAACACAGCAATTGATTCCACATGATATGTATGGCAAAACATGTCAACCGGCTGAATAAACTCAACCGCAAAGCCTTCTCCCAATAATTTAATATCCCTTGCAAGCGTGGAAGGATTACAGCTTATATAAATCACATATTTTTCCGCAATCTGTTTTACAGCATTAATGACAGATTCGGAACAGCCTTTTCTGGGCGGGTCGAGAACAACTACATCAAATTTTTCCCTGTTATTTGCCATATCCTGCAAAATTTTATATGCATTGCCCTGTATAAATGAAATATTATTAATATTATTCAGCTTCAAGTTTTCCAACCCATCCTGAACAGCACTTTCACTTTCTTCAACAGCTTTTATTCCTGAAGCCAAATCGCTTAAATATATTGAAAAGCTTCCTGAGCCTGCATAAACGTCAAGGATAGACGGTTTTTCTTTATTTTCATGCTGAACTTGATGCGGGATGACATTAGAAACAATATTTCTTACTTCGGAAAACATTTTCTGTGCGGCATGCGGATTAACCTGAAAAAAACTGTCTGCTGATATCCTGAATATTTTTCCGTCAAGAACCTCTTCTATGTGATTGTTTCCTTCTATAAGTTCAGTTTTTCTTCCCATAATAATGTTTGTGCGGCTGGTATTAAAATTTACCAGCACTCCTTCAATGTCCGAAAATTCTTTTTTAACCAAAATGCATAAATCTTTTAACGAATCGTTTTCTTGATTACTCGCATTTACGACTATAGTTAAAATTAAATTTTTATTAGTCTGGCTGTACCTGAAAACAAAATGTCTTATTAGACCTCTTCCTGTTTTTTCTTCATATGCAGTAAGATTTAATTCAAATGCTTTTGTCCTTAAAAACTCAGTAATTTCGTCAATTATGCGGGGCTGAATAGGGCAGTATTTTATATTAACGATTTCATGTGTGCCTTTTTTGTAATAACCCGCTGTAAAATTTTTAGACACTTTTTTTTGACCGACAGGATACTGCACCTTGCATCGATATTCAGTTATTTCATCATTTCTTATAACTTCTTTTACCGGAATATCCATGCCGGCAATAGAATGAATGCACTCTTCAATAATTTGCTTCTTTGCTCTTAGTTGTTCTTCATAAGCTACATGCTGCCACTGGCAGCCTCCGCAAACTTTTGCCAGTGGACAGAAAGGCTTAACCCGTTGTTCAGAAGGGATTATTACCTCTTTAATAATTGCTTTTGCGAAATTCTTTTTAACTGTAAGAATTTCTGCATTAATCAAATCTCCTGATACAGTGTCAGGCACAAAAACAGTCATGCCTTCAGGTGTTTTACCTATGCCTTCTCCTCCATAGATAAGCTTTTCTATATTTAATTTTACTATTTCGCCTTTTTTCATTTTTAGCTATTCCCTCTAAAACGTCATGCTGAAGCGTCAGTCGCCACCTGATAAGTCCTCGTTACATGTGTCGTGTACTTATAAAG
>DYOT01000021.1 GCA_020720345.1 Candidatus Caenarcanum sp. | reverse complement strand
TTCTAAAATTTTATAAAAAACATTTACAAAAATCTATTATTATTTATTGCTCTATCGGGGTTTTAAGTTTTCACCAAAACGTTTTTAAATAAAGCTATCAGAACTTTTAATTAATTATCGTTGCAATGACAGCGCAACGATTACAACTTGTTTTCCTTTACCATTCCCTGAATAATTAGCAACCAATGATACTTTTATAAAGTAAAGACAAACAAATGAAAGAAAAGAAATTAATCTTCATATATACAGTCTTAATTTTATTGCTCTCAATTATATTAAGGGTTATATATTTTGAAGCCCCGCATCTGCCTATTATAAATAGATATTATTCTCCTTCCCTGCATATAATTCTTGAAGGAACAACAACTTTTTTAATATTTTTAATTTTTTTAAGGTCTGCTCAATTGCATTTTAAAACCGGCGACAAAAGAATGGCAATAATTTCTGCGGCCTTTTTTTTCGGCACTTTTTTAAACTTATTTCATGTAATAACAGCTCGCAGTTTTCCGTATGATATTTTAACTGTGAGCAACCTCCAAAAACAACCTGAATTATTTTATTTATTCGTTGAAAAACTTATTTTAGTAAGTTCTTTTTTTATATCTGTTTTTTATTCAGCAAAATTTTATAATATTAAAACTAATTTTATAAAGAAACCATTTGTAGCATATCTGGGAATATTGCTGTCTGCCTTAATTTTTCATGAAGTAATATTACCCTTGTTTCCAGCAGCTTATAGCAAAATTTATCTATTAAGGGTAGACAACTTCAGGATTGTTGACGAAATTTTTTATTTCCTTGCGGCATTTATTTATATTGGCATTGAAAATCCAAAACATAAAAGACTGTTAATGATTTTTATAACAGGGCTTTTTATAGTTGGCGCCGGTGAATTATTTTATTCAAATCCAGCTCATTCAACTACAGAAGGAGTTATAGCCCATATAACAAAAATAATCGGCTTTTTACTTATACTCTCAGGACTTGGCGCGCTCGAGAACAATCCTGAAATTGTCAGCTTAAAGCAAAAACTGGCAGGATATTTATCTTTGCTTCTTGTATTTGCGTATATGGTTTTTACGTCTTTGACCCTGGCGTTGTTGGGCATTCGATTTCCTGAATATTTTAATTTTATATTTTATGAATTTATTCTTATTTTTACAGTTTTCCAATATGCGGCATCTTCAAAATTTATTCAGCCAATAGTTAACATAATTAATACTATAGACAAATTTAAACCCGATGAAAAGCTGCAAGACATAGCTGTAAGCTCTGATGACGAGATAGGCGTATTGACAGCAAAATTAAATACGATTTTGGATTATAACCGGGAATACCTGCTGGATATAAAAAAAGCTCTTGCAAATGAAAAAACTTTAAGACAAATATTTATAAAAGTAAGAGATATGGAAGAGCATGACCAGATATATAATTATCTTTTAGAACAATTATCCGATTTGTTTAATGCTGATAGATGCCTGCATTTGCACTACTGTGATAACAACAGCAATTTATTTGTTAAAAATGAAAAGATCGGGAATAAAAGCTTCCAGCCTTTACTGGAAAGGATTATTGTCTCTTCGGAGCATGCGAAAGAATTTGTAAATACCGAACTTATCTGCATAAATAACGTTAATAAAGAAATAGCCTGTCCTGAATTAAGAGAATTCCTAATAAATAACGGCATAAATGCTTTTTTATCCTATCCAACCCAAAGAAAACGAATCTCCCGTCAAGAAAGCGAATGTCTGGGCTTTACCCTGATATGTTTTGCAGCTCCAAAAAAATGCTCAGAGGATGAAGTAGAATATTTTAAGCTGTTTATTGACACTGTATCTGTAATTTATCTGGAAATCAAACAAAGACAGGAAAAAGAAGACGTAAAAAAGATTTTTGTGGCTACGCTTACGCATGATTTAAAGAGCCCCATAATAGCAGAACAAAAAGCGCTGGAATTTTTAATTCCCAAAACAAAAGACTTATTAAGCGAAACTTATCAGGAATATCTGGCTGATATATATAAAACAAACGAAAATCTTCTTAAACTGGTAAATAATTTGCAGTCAGTTTATCATTATGAGCTGGGAAATCCGGCATTAAATAAAACTGACGCCAATATAAAAGAAGTGATAGAAAATTCAATAAGACCTTTAAAATATCTGGCTGAAGATAAAAAATCGCATATTTCTACTGAAATTCAGGATGATTTACCCCTAATAAACATTGATAAAGATGAAATTGGCAGGGTAGTGTCAAATCTTGCAGGAAATGCAATAAGACACACAAGAGAAGGAACTGAAATAAAAATAACTGCCATAAAAAATAATAATGATATTCAGGTTTCTGTTCATGATAATGGAGAAGGAATAATAAAAGACAGAATATCCGCTATATTTCAGAGATTTCCGACAGAAAAGAGAAAAATCGGTTCCGGTCTTGGCTTATATCTTTCAAAACAGATAATAACAGCTCACAAAGGCAAAATATGGTGTGAAACTTATGAAAATATAGGAACCACGTTTTATTTTACCCTGCCTCTTTGATTTATTAGAAGCTTACGAGATAAAATCCTTTAAATGCTTTATAGCGTGTGAATCCCTGAGTTTCTTAATGGCAATATCTTCTATCTGCCTGATTCTTTCTTTAGAAAATCCAAAAATTCTGCCCAATTCTTCAAGAGTTTTGCCTCTGCCTCCGTTTAATCCGAATCTTTCCTTAATTATTTCCTTTTCTCTTTCTGTAAGAACAGCAAGAGCTGTAATTATATTTTGATGAAGTAAACTGTCCATTGCCCTGACGTGAGGAGACACAGCTTCCGCATCAGGAACATAATCCTCAAGATAAAGATCTTCACCTATTGGTAAATCGAGACTTATCGGTTCTCTACCCATGGCTTTTCTTACACAGCTGACTTTTTCAGGAGAAATTTGCATTTTTTTACTAATTTCTTCAACAGAAGGTTCTCTGCCAAGCATAAGAGTAAGATCTGTTTTAATTTTTTTATATTGCCTTATTTTATCTGACATATGGACAGGAATACGTATGGTTCTGGAAGTATTAGCTATACAGCGAATTATTGTCTGTCTTATCCACCATGTGGCATAAGTGCTGAATTTAAAACCGCGCCTGTAATCAAATCTCTCGGCAGCACGAATTAAGCCGAGGCTTCCTTCCTGCACCAAATCCATAAAAAGCACGCCTTGCCCGACATATTTTTTACAAATACTTACAACAAGCCTTAAATTTGCCTGAACAAGCTTTGATTTTGCTTTTTCGGCTTCCTTTTTATTGCCTTCCTTTATTTTTTTGCCCAGTTCAATTTCTTCTGCGGCATTAATCATGGACTTTTTGCCTACATCCCTTAAATACATCTGCAAAATATCATTTGCCCGGAATTCCTGACTGAAAACCTCTTTGTGTTTTGGAATCTCAGTATTATCTTTTAAGTCTTCAACTTCTGTTTTGCTATCTTCATCATCAATTTCCTGATCTTCCAGGCTGGAAAGATAGTCAAAATCCATTTTATTATCAATTTTACCAAGTTTTATCAGTTCTAAACCTGCCATAATTTTCACCTTCCTTTTTTATTTTGTTAATAGTTATTTTTATTTGGACGAAAATTTAGCCTATTTGTTTCATAAAAAACAATACTTTTGTATATTTATTTTTTTAAGCATTAGCCAAAAGGCTAAAAGTCGGTTCTTCGCAAATTGTGGTGAAATATTGATATAAATGAGGGCGCTGTCATTGCGAGGCATTATAATTGCTCTAAACACATTGCTTCGTGAGCCGTTTATAGTTTATATGCCTGATTTTATGCCTCGCAATGACAATTCGACAAAACTAACTTAACCAACTACTAAAACGAATTAATTTTCTGGATATAATGTTTAAAGTATATGGATATATTAATTGTCATAAATACAATAATTAAAAGGCTTTCCGTGTACAAAAGACACTAAAAACCTGTTATATAAATAAATATTACAAATTTTTTGGAAAAATTTTTTTAAATGTTACAAAATTAAACAATCTCTATGATTCAGTTCTATTTTGGAACCTGCCTTTGTTTGTTTTTTTCTTGTTATATGAAGTAAAGTACATTTTTTTTTGCTTCTGATAATAATGTTAAAATAACATGTAATAAAACATATTATTTCTAATCAAATTTTAACATTTAGAGTTTAATCTTTAAAAATCGCCTTTTATATCAAGTACATTTTTCAAAGTTGCAATGACATAAAAACAAGTTCGAGTTAGGCATAACGTATCAATAATTAAAAATAAAAATGTAGAGTTGGTTATAATTAGATATAGGGGTCTGAATTTTGAGTCAAAGTCAGGAATTGTCTATTGAAAATTTATTAACACTGAATGGTCAGAAAAAAAGGGTTGCAGGTAATGCCAGCAAAGCGTTGCGCCGTTTTTACGCAAACGAGTGCGACAAATCGCAAAAATTTGCTTTTCTTCCTTCTATTGAACCTCTGGAAGTAATATCTGAATTTTACGAGGCAGCAAAAGAAGCCGATTCAATAGAGAGCATTTACCAGTATTTACATGATACGGCTGTAAAGATTGGTTATAATTTTACGGCTATGGGTATCCCTGATTCAAAAAATACTCATCTTGATATCAGGTGTATAGATTTTACCGGAAAAATCTGGTCATTAACAAAACATCTTGATGATTCTGAAAATATTATTGTAAAAAGTTTTATTGAAGGAACAAAAAGATTTTCAAAAAACTTAAATCTGGATCAGCTTGATTGTCTAAAATATTATGAATGCATAATTATACCGCTTGTTTTTCAAAACAAATGCAGAGGAGCTTTTATTGCTGGAGCAGTTTCCGAAAACCGCTCTAATGATGAAATTATGCTTGTTTTATGTAATTATGCGGCTCTTTTGATAGCTAACAGCCACTTTAAGAAACTAGGCAGTAATGGCAATATAGACAGCCTTACCGGTCTTATTACGCACAGAGAATTTCAGGAAAAATTAGGTAAATCAATAAAAAAAGCCGAACAAGCTGATGAAAGCGTCTCTGTTCTTATCCTTGATATTAATAATATTTCCGGAATAAACAGGGAATTCGGTCATGCAAAAGGCGATGAAACTATTAACAGAATAGCTCAGGAAATTGAAAAACACATAAGGATAAAAGACATGGCAGCACGCTATGGCGGAGATGAAATAGCTGTTATACTTCCTGATACTGATAATAAAAAGGCTTGTGATATAGCAAAACATATTAACAATAAATTATCCAATTGCCATATCAACGGAGTAGGCATTGTTAAAAACAGTATTGGAATTGCTACCTATCCTAAATGTGCAAAAGAACAGGAAAAGCTATTAATACTCGCCGAACAGGCTATGCTCATATCAAAGCATAACGGGTACAAAAGCGGTTTGTCTTCAATAGTAAGTTCAGAAGACATTGATTTTTGGAATGAAATAGCGCTCAGCACTCTTGCCCGTGTCATTGCAAAAAGACATTCCCAATGGGGACTTAACTTCGAAGATGAAATAGTAAAAAGATTCCTTAAATCCAAAAAACTTCCCAGAATTTCTCTTGACGTTGTTTCCTCTCTTGCCGGAGCAATTGACGCAAAGGATACATACACAAGAGGGCATTCTCAGGCTGTTTCTGAATATTCCGAAGCTCTTGCGAGAGCCATAAATCTTTCTGAAAAGAAAGTTCAAAGAATTAAACTGGCTGCATTACTTCATGATGTTGGTAAAATAGGAATTTCCGAATCTATTTTAAGAAAACCAGGCGCTTTAACTGATTATGAATGGGAAATAATGAAACAACATCCTGTTATCGGTGCTAAAAAAGTACTTGAGCCTATTAAAGCGTTAAAAGACTTAATTCCAATAGTAAAACATCATCATGAAAGAATTGATGGATGCGGATATCCTGACAAGCTAAAAGACGATGAAATTCCGTTGGGAGCTAAAATAGTGGCAATTGCAGACGCTTTCCATGCTTTAATTAGCCATAGACCTTACAGAAAATCATTAAACATAGATAAAGCGATAGAAATTCTTAAAGCCGGTGCGGGAACCCAATGGGATAAAGAACTGGTAAGAAAATTTATTTCCATAGCTCCGTCTTTAGCTGTAAAGCCTTAATATAAAACAAATTATCATTGCATAGCAATCAAGGAACTATTTTGCGCCTGTTGTCATTAATTGCACTTCCCGTGAAATAGCAACTTTGCCTGAGCGGACAAGTTCCCTTATTCCCACAGGTCTTAAAAGCTCTATAAAGGATTTTATCTTTATATCATCACCCATAGCTTCAAGCGTGTAAGTCTTTGGCGTGGCATCAACAACTTTAGCATCGAAAATATCGGCAATACGAAGAATTTCCGAGCGGTCTTCCTCTTTTGCGGCAACTTTTACAAGGACAAGCTCTCTTTCTATGTTGCCTTCGCCGGTTATATCCATAACTTTTATGGTGTTTATAAGCTTGTTAAGCTGTTTACAGATTTGTTCTATGACTCCGTCATCGCCTATAGTAACTATTGTTATTCTTGAATATTCGGCATCCTGAGTTGGAGCCACTGTCAGGCTTTCTATGTTAAAGCCTCTTCCGCTGAAAAGCCCTACTATGCGGCTTAATACGCCGGCTTCATTTTGTACAAGTACTGAAAGTGTGTGTCTCATAATTTTATGTTTTATCCGTAGCTATTGTATAAGCATAATAAGAAGCCAATATTAATAACGCTGTAGCAACAATTAACATGGCTACCCCGCCAAGATAATATTCGTTCATTTAAAGCTCCTTTAACAATTTTTTAATTCTCTTATCATGAAAACAATTGTAATTAAAATTTTATAATATCCAATTTTTTCTTTAATTCTTTCCATAAAATTATTTTACCATAAATCAAATACATATATTTAAGTTATTTTAGTTGGGTTTCTGGCTTTTTATTTATTGAAAAATCTTAAATGCAGTTATCGCAGTTGTGTTTCTGACATTTGTTTTGCCCCTTGCACAAAAGCACGTTGCATATAGGCTCTCCTGCAAGTACCCATGGGAAAACAGCTTCCATTGATTCGACTATAAAATCAACTATAACCGGTCCCGGTGTTTCTATTGCTTTATGAATTGTCGGAATAAGGTCTTCTTCTTTTTCAACCCTGAATCCGGTAGCCCCGTAAGCTTCAGCAAGCTTAACGTAATCCGGTCCTGTCATTACTGTATGAGAATAATGCTCATTAAACAGTCTTTCCTGCCATTGCCTGACCATTCCCAGATATCCGTTGTTAATTATAAAAGTCTTAACAGGAATATTGTAATGGACACAGGTTGCAAGCTCTTGAATATTCATCTGTATACTTCCATCGCCCGCAACATTTATTACAAGCCTGTCCGGGCATGCCACTTGTGCTCCCATTGCGGCGGGAAAACCAAACCCCATAGTCCCTAGTCCGCCTGATGATACAAAGTTACGCGGTCTGTCAAACTTGTAAAGGAGCGCTGTCCACATTTGATGCTGACCGACTTCAGTTGCTATAACAGGATTTTTGTCTTTTGTTTCCTCATAAATTTGTTCAATAACTTTTAAAGGGTTTAATTTATGCGAATTAACCGTTGGTTCAGCCTTTTTCTTTTTCCATTCGTTTATTTGTTGAATCCAGCAAAATTTATCTTCAGCCTTTTTTTGAATTTCCTGAGGATTAATAATACCGAGCATATCGCCAAGAATACTCTTTGCGTCGCCTACAATCGGAATATCAACAGGAACATTTTTACTTATTGAGCAAGGATCTATGTCAATATGAACAATTTTTGCATCACAGCAAAATTTGCTTATTTTCCCTGTAACCCTGTCGCTAAACCTTGCCCCCACCGCAAATAACACATCACAGTTGGTAACAGCATGATTTGCCCAGTAAGTTCCGTGCATTCCTACCATTCCCAGCGATAATTCATCGGTTTGAGGAAAACCTCCCGTACCCATTAAAGTGTTTACAACAGGAATATTTAAAACTTTAGCAAGTTTAAATATCTCTTCAGAGGCTTCAGAGGCAATTACACCCCCACCGCACATAATAACAGGTCTTTCAGCTTTATAAAGAAGATTGAGAGCCTTTGCAATCTGAAGAGGATGCCCGTTATAAGTCGGATTATACCCTGGGAGATGAATTTTCTCGGGATAAATAAATTCAGTTTTATTTACAAGCACGTCTTTTGGCATATCAATCACAACAGGACCAGGCTTTCCGGTAGTTGCTATGTGAAAAGCTTCTTTAATTATTCTTGGAAGGTCTTTGACATCTTTTACAAGGTAGTTATGTTTGCAGCATGGTCTTGTTATTCCGACAATATCAGCTTCCTGAAAAGCATCATTGCCTATCAAATTTGACGCAACCTGCCCTGTAAAAACAACTATAGGGTATCCGTCATAATAGGCATTTGCAAGACCTGTAATAGTATTACAGGCTCCCGGACCGGAAGTAACAAGCGCAACGCCAGGCTTTCCTGTAACTCTTGCGTAGCCTTCCGCTGCATGTATCGCCCCCTGTTCATGCCTTACAAGATAATGTTTTATAAAATCACAGCTATATAATTCATCATAAATATGTAAAATTACTCCGCCGGGATATCCGAAAATTTCATTAACGCCTTCTTCTTTAAGACATTCAAGAAAAATTTGAGCACCTGTAAGTGTTTTAAGTTCTCTTCTTGTTTCCTTAGCAATATTTTCAGTCATTTTATGCATTGTTTCTCCATTTTTTTTATTAATAAATATTTTATAACAATTTATGCTTTATTAATAATAAAAATTAACAAAAAATGCACTATTTGCCAAATTATATTTAACATTTCTTAATTTATAAGTCTAATTATCGACTTATATTCTCATATTGCTCAAGATTTTGCAAACAAAATAAAAGCCGTTTTTATTTATATATATAAGTACATTAAATAAATGAAATTCAGTCATGTTTGTTTAATAAATATTAAGAAATATTAATATCTGCCGATCTGATATATATAACATACAAGGGGGGCTTTTTAAATGACAGCAATAAGGGAATCGGCTGAACTGTTAAAATTAAAAGCGGACAAATTAATTGAAATCAAAGAAAATGGCTTATTATTAAAAGAAGACATCTGGGAAAAAGGCACCCTTGTTTTAAAAAGCGGGGTGTATCTTACTGAAGAACTTATTAACAAGCTTTTAAGGTTTGGAATAAAGAGAGTAAACGTTGATCTGGAAAATTTCAGCGAAAAAAATGCACTTTCTGAATTTCCCGAATCCATGACTAAAAAATACATAGCTTCCCAAAGTGCTTTAATTGTTGAAAAGAATATTATCGACGCTGGATTGATGATTAAATACCTTATTGATATTGGTTTTAAAGGGGGCAATATATTTATAACCAAAGAGCCTAACTTTATTAACAGGTATTTTGGCGCCAAAAAAATAAATTTTCTTTTTATTGACGGCGGATTATACCCAAAGTGCGCCAGATGCGTACAAAAATATACTTCATTACGTAATCTGCATGCTTTTGTTCTGCTAAACTCTGCTGATTTTAATGAATTTAAAAAAATGAGCAAATTTTCAAAAATTAATTTCTTATTTCGACCGGTAAAAGAAAATAGTTTTAAAAGACTTGTTTCTCATGCGCTTGACCAGAATTTCCTTGATTTCTGGACAGAAGAAGACATTATGATTTCCTGAAATAAAAGTTTTACAATAATTAATATAAAGTTTTTTGTACTCGGGTTTATGCCCGACAAAGTTCTATGATTTTTAAGAATAAAAAAATACGCATAGACATTCAGGTTGTAAAAAAAACATTAACCCATATAATTTAGCTTACTAGAGAAAGGGAGCAGTCAAGGAACAGGCAAAGAGCCTGAGAGCTGCTAGATTGGGAAGGAGTGATGGCCCGCAGTATTTCACATGTGCTGCAAATTCGACTATTAACACAATATTAGTATAAGTTTCATAAAACGGTTACTTATCAGGTGGCGACTGCCACAAATTTTTTATTTGATTTAAAATATCTTTATGTTAAATTAAATTTACCGCAGACAGTCGGGAGCCATGCTTTAATTATCCAAACAGTTTTAAGCTTGTTTCAGGATTACCGACCTAGGAAATAAAACGACAAAACAGGATATTTAGTATTTTTAGATTTTTAATCTTTAAATATATCCTATTATAAAAGTTTGAACATAAGCTTTCGTTTTTAATATTTCCAAAAAATTCTGCGGCAACGCAGGATTTTTTCTGTAAAACAGATGTCATCTGTCATTGCGAGGCGTTAGTTTGTACATATAAACTGTGGATAAACTACCGAAGCAATCTTTCGGAAGACACCAAAAAACAAAAGGAAGATTGCTTCGTAACTTTAATTAAAGACTTTACAGGCGTTCAATGCCTCGCAATGACGGAACAAACTGATAATATAATGTACAACCGGAGGTAAAAAAATTGTCAACAAAGGCTTTCAAGAATACAAGAGTCGAAGAAATAAAAGAACATATCGCAAAAGCCAAAGTTGCAATAGTTAGTGATTGCAGAGGACTTACCGTCTCTGATATTACCAACCTGAGAAGAAGACTTCAAAAAGAAAGCGGTGATTATACCGTTGTTAAAAATACTCTGGCTAAAATTGCCATTAAAGACACTCGTTTTGAAGGACTTGGACAGTTTCTCAGCGGGCCTTCTGCCCTTGCACTTGGATTCGGTGATGAAGTTTCACCGGCAAAAGTTATTTTGCAGTACCTTAAAGAAGCAAAGAAACCAAACGAAATCAGAGGCGGTGTGCTTGACGGAAAAGTTATCACGGCTGAAGACGTTAAAACAATATCAAATCTTCCTAGCAAAGAAGAACTTCTTGCAAAAATATTGGGCGGTATAAACACACCTGCTCAAGGAATTGCAAGTGCATTAAACGGTGTTACAAGAAAACTTATTTATGCAATGGAAGAAGTAAGAAAACAAAAAGAACAAGGTTAATAAGTAGTAAAAATAGAAAAAGGAGAAACAAATGAGCGTAGTAGCTGAACTTTTAACAAAAATAGAAGGTTTAACATTATTAGAAGCTTCCGAACTGGTTAAATTAATGGAAGACAAATTCGGTATTTCCGCAGCAGCTCCTGTAGCTGTAGCAGCCGCAGCCGGTCCTGCCGCAGCAGCTCCTGCCGAAGAAGAAGTTACTGAATTCAGCGTAATTCTTGATAGCTGTGGAGCTAACAAAATTAACGTACTTAAAGAAGTCAGAGCCATTACAGGACTCGGATTAAAAGAAGCTAAAGACCTTGTTGACACAGTGCCAAAACCTGTTAAAGAAGGCATCAAGAAGGAAGAAGCAGCCGATATCAAAGCTAAACTTGAAGCGGCCGGAGCAACGGTTTCCATTAAATAACTTTTAAATATTTTACAAAAGGCGACAATCTTGATTGTCGCCTTTAAATGTATTGAGAAATTTTTTTTATACCGCATCAAAAATGAATTTGGGATTTTAAAAAATAATTTTAAGGCGGTATGCGTAAGCAGAGAGCGTTTTTTGAGAAAATCCGGCTTTGCCGGTTTTCCGAAAACTAAACTCGTTTTAGTATAGCATGTTTGAAATAGCATAACAGTTGAAATAACTGACTATTATGACTATTAATCAAACATATTGCTGATTTCTCTAAATTCTTGACTATTGTTTTTTTTGCTATACTATAATATCGGGAAAGTATATCGGTTAAAAGCATATCAAAATGTATATAGCTTAATACAGTAAGTTTTAATATAAATAATCATTTATATATAATAAAAATTTCGGATGCACACCACTTATTAGACGAGGTTAATAATGGCTACAAAATATGTTGAACGTGTTATACCGGAGGGACTAAAAGCTTCCAGCCTGGATCAAATGCCTGATTTAATAGAAATTCAGAAAAAATCTTTTGAATGGTTTTTGAAAGAAGGCTTAAAAGAAGAGCTTTTATCTTTTTCTCCGATAAAGGATTACACAGGTCGTTTAGAATTACATTTTTTGCCAAACTATTCGTTTGACAATCCCAAATACACACTTGAAGAAGCAAGACTTCATGACTCAAGCTACACAAAACAGCTCAGAATTATGATGAGGCTTGTAAACAGGGACACCGGTGAAATTAAAGAACAGGAAGTCTACATTGGTGATATCCCAATGATGACTGACAAAGGTACTTTTATTATAAACGGCGCTGAAAGAGTCATAGTCAGCCAAATTGTAAGATCACCCGGTATTTACTACAAAAGAGAAATTGCAACAACAGGAAAACGTTTATATAACGCTACCTTAATACCTAATAGAGGTGCATGGCTTAAGATAGAAACAGATGTTAATGATGTTATCTATGTTAAAATCGATAAAAATAGAAAAATCCTTGCTACTACATTCCTTAAGGCTCTTGGAATAGGAATTCCCGAGATGGAATCAATATTCAGACATAATGATTTCCTTAAGAGAACTCTTGATAAGGATACTTCAAATACCAGCGAAGAAGCTTTAATTGAAGTTTATAAAAAACTCAGACCGGGCGATCCAGCCAGCGCAAGCGGTGGCAAATCAATTATTGAAACCAGATTCTTTGACGAGAAAAGATATGATCTCGGAAAAGTAGGTCGCTACAAACTTAACAAAAAACTCGGCTTAAATCTTCCTGAAACACAGAGAACCCTCACTGTTCAGGATATTGTCGCCTCAATTGAATATCTCGTTAACCTTACTTACGATGAAGGTAACGTTGATGATATTGACCATCTTGGAAACAGACGTATAAGGTCAGTAGGAGAGCTTTTACAAAACCAGTTCAGAATTGGTCTTACAAGGCTTGAAAGAATTGTAAGAGAAAGAATGACTCTTCAAGATGCTGAAACCTTAACTCCTCTGAATTTGTTAAATACAAAACCTTTAATTGCTGCAATTAAAGAATTTTTTGGTTCATCACAGTTATCACAGTTTATGGATCAGACAAATCCGCTTGCAGAATTAACACATAAAAGAAGATTATCTGCTCTTGGGCCCGGCGGTCTTGCAAGAGAACGGGCAGGCTTTGCCGTAAGGGATATTCACCCTTCACATTACGGAAGAATTTGTCCTGTAGAAA
>DYOT01000227.1 GCA_020720345.1 Candidatus Caenarcanum sp. | reverse complement strand
TACAACAGGATAATTTTTGACGCAGGAAGCGGCAAAAATTATTTTGATAAGATCGGGAACCGGATGTTTGCTTCTCTCATGGAAAACGGCGCGGAGAAGTTCAAGACTGATTTATGCCTATCCCGGGAAGGGAAAAGTAATATAATGAAGGGGAACGGGGTCATACTTGGCTTGTTAAAAACCAGCCGCTTTTTTAAGTTTATCTGGAAATATCTTCACGGAACTTTTTGTCTTTCCTCGGCTGAACGCCTTCTTCCGCTTGGCAAACAAGCTCACTCCGACATTTTCATCAAGCCACGTTTTCACATCTTTAGTAGAAACACACTCCATTGCTACTTTCACTTCTTTATATTCAACATTACTGGTAAAGACAGGCATTGTCAATACAGCTTTGCCCACTTCCTTCATCGGACTCTTTCCCGAAAAGATTTTATATTTTCCTAATACAGATTCAATTATATCTGAACATCCGGGATAAGCTCCTGATATTTCAGCACATTCCTCTTCAATATATTCAATGACCTCATTTCTTATCATAATCAGCCTTGCCGTGTTCAAATTCAATTCTGATATGGATTCCTCAAAATTACTTTTTGTGTCTTCGTTTATCCCATTGCTTTTTATCTCATTTTTTAATGCTTGAAGGATGTCCAGCATTATTCTCCATTCCGCCATGTTCTTTTTAAACTTTCGTATCCATGAAAGCTGTTCTTTGAATTTATCTTTTTCCGCCTTCCGCATCTTTTCTCTTCCCATACACAATATATTCTCCGCCCATTCAATATAAGCGTCCAAATTTAGCCACCTGGCCTTGTCCTGTGGTTTTGGCGGGGCAATATAACCGAGGACAGTGTGAACTAGATTTCTTTTTGTCTTACAGGCAAAATCAACAAATAATTTCCAGTTTTCATCATCCTTCAAATGATGCTTAAGTATTATCGCCGCCTTGTGGGTGACATCGTAAGTCTGACGTATTTTGAAACCACATTTAGCCTTTTTAATAAAATCAGTTATACCTCTCTTTATGTTACTGCCGTTGTCTGATAAAATTTGCACCGGCATTCCTGTTGTTTTAGAAATAGTGCGAAGTACTTTTGTCACGCTTAAGGCAGTCGCTTTTTCGACAATACTGATAGCTAAAACTTCCATGTCCCGGTGACACATCTTACATCCGTTCTTTCTGAATAGTTCCAGAGGGACACCAAGAATAACAAGACATTTTTTTGTCCCGAATTCAATGGTATGATCCAATATGTAAACCCAATCATCACGCTTTTCCACAGCTTGCCGAAGTTTATAAAGCCCGAAGCGCAAAATCCAATTCTGAATAACCACGTGGCATGGAACTCCTCCTTTAAACCATTTATTAAATAAATTAAAAGTCCGTTCCGCACCACGCAAAGATAATAACCCGAAAACAACAAGCCGAATCGCCATCACGATTGTTTTTAAAGGGAAATGAAATCTGCATGGAGCGCTTTCAATCAGCTCATATTCCTCGCTCCCTGTAGAGTTTTTTTTTACCGCTGTCGTTTTTCTCGATTTTGCTGATTTTCTTTTCTGCGTCCACAACTTTTTTCTGGAGTTCTTCGACTTTCTTTTGAGCTTTAATCGCCTTGTTTTTCCATTTCCCCCGGCTCTTTTTCATATCTCTAATTTTGACACGATCTTTCTCTGAAGCATCCTGCCTTGCCAATGCTTTGCTTTTCCATTTATCGCGACTGATACGCATATTCCTCATAATTGCGGATTGCGGCTTCATACCCAAGTAATTTCGTTTAGCCCGGTCAAAGGAATTCCGCACTATTTGTCCCGCCACTTCAACTCCATGGGTTTTTATTAACACGGCAGTCTCATGACCCAGGTCAAGACTGGCCTGTCGCAAATCTTTATAGTTATTTGTCATTTCTTTGATTGATACAAGGTCAGCTTTTTTCACATACATGGTTTTTGTTTTACCAGCATGAGTGTATGACAGCTGAGAATACGGGTGTTTCGCCGGATTGTTTTTTCTCATACACTTGCAGCCAGGTTTACCACAAGTGCTCAAGAGCGTCCTGACACTTCCAGCTATCACAGGCATTGGATTCACTAATCTTTCGATGCTTGAATTCAATTGTGAAGTCTTTTCCATTAATATATCTCCTATGTTTATAAACACATTAGATATATACTAAAAAAAAGACAAATCAAATGATTTATACAAAATATTCGTGAAAAAATAAAAATCAGAAAGTATATTTTTAACACCC
>DYOT01000020.1 GCA_020720345.1 Candidatus Caenarcanum sp. | reverse complement strand
AGCGCATGCCCTCATGATGTTTTTCATATTACAGGTTTTACTCCTAAAGGGAATGCCAATGAATTTGCGTTAACTTCCAGAGACGAACTGATTTCACCCAAAACAGCCAAATTTCCTTTTAATATGCCAATAATACTTTCTGGAGAAGAATTGTTAGGCAACCTTGTTGAAAAATTACATGACATCAAAATGATAAAAGAAGAGATGAAAGAAAGAATTCCCGGGTTCTTTCACAAAAATTAATTTATTTAACAGTTACTTTTTTGAATCGGTATAAACTGTTACCTCAATTTAATAAAAGCTTCAATCTTTGCTTTGACAGAGTTTGAGGCTTTGTCATCTACATCCACATAAAGCCCGTCGTGTTTTTTAGCCAAATATCTGGCTAATTGCATTTTTGCGCAGAAAGTCTGGGCAAAAAATACTGTAGGAACATCTTTATCTACAAACATTTCAAGCTCTACATCAGCCGGTCTCCCTGCTTCAACACATCTTGTCCACCCGTAAACATGTGTCGTGTCAGGAAATAAGTCAAGAATACTTAAATCATTCGGCGGTACTCCCCAAAATCCGTATTCCGGGGAACATTGCGGCACCATTAAGGGGCTGGACGGCGATACAATATTATCCATTATAGTCAATATTTTTTGTTTTAAAGGCATATTGCTCATCGAAATTGGGGTAGCAAAATTGTCCTTGCTCTCATTATATTTAGTCTGCATCACATTAAAACACATATCCTCAAGAATTTTAGCGGCAAACCTTCCGGAATCACACTTTTCTTCACCTACAGAGGCAATTATGACTTCAAAATTGTTTTTTAAAGCTATAGCATTATCAATTATATTTTTTATTATTCGACAATAAGCGTCAGGCAAGATTCCTGAACTTGGCATATTGTAATTCACATCAAGATCTAAAATTTCATGATTAGGAAACTTTTTGCGCAAAGCGAACAATATTTCAGGCTCAGGATAACCCCAGATACCAATAATTTTTTTATTTTCGTTAATTATTTTGCTGATTTTTTCCATAGCACCTGTCATTTTTATAAATTATGTTTTTATAGTAAATCAAAATATTAATTTTTTCTTTAGATTTTAACAATTGACTTGTTTAGCTGTTATAAATATATTATGGCAGCCTACTGCCTATTTTGGAAATGAGAATTTTAAGGAAAAAGGAGAGAATAAAAGAATGGCTAAAACAATAGGTATTGACCTTGGTACAACAAACTCGGTTATAGCAGTTATGGAAGGCGGAAAGCCTACAGTTATAGCGAATGCTGAAGGAAGCAGAACAACACCTTCCGTAGTAGCTTTTACAAAAACAGGTGAAAGACTTGTGGGACAGTTAGCTAAAAGACAGGCTATACTTAATCCTGACAGAACAATTGTAAGTATTAAACGAGAAATGGGAACAGAGCATAAAGTATCAATTGACGGGAAAGATTACACCCCTCAGGAAATCAGCTCTATGATTCTTAGAAAACTTGCTGATGATGCTTCAAAATATCTTGGTGAAAAGATAACTTCCGCTGTTATTACCGTTCCGGCATATTTTAACGATAGCCAAAGACAGGCAACCAAAGATGCAGGAAGAATTGCCGGACTTGACGTTCTTAGAATAGTAAACGAACCGACAGCAGCTTCTCTTGCTTATGGTATGGATAAAAAAGCCAACGAAAAAATTCTTGTTTTTGACCTTGGAGGCGGTACTTTTGACGTAAGTATCCTTGAAGTTGGAGACGGAGTGTTTGAAGTGCTTTCAACAAGCGGAGATACAAGACTTGGCGGGGATGATTTTGATGAAAAAGTAATGGATTATCTTGCCGATGAATTCAAAAAAGTTGAAGGCATTGACCTCAGAAAAGATAAACAGGCAATGCAAAGGCTTAAAGAAGCCTCAGAAAAAGCCAAATGTGAATTATCAAGCGTGGTTGAAACAAATATAAATCTGCCGTTTATTACAGCAGACGCAAACGGTCCTAAACACCTTGACTTAACACTTACAAGAGCTAAGTTTGAAGATTTAAGCCATGTTCTTTTTGAAAGATGCAAAAAGCCTGTTGAGCAGGCTATAAGCGATGCAAAGCTGACTGCATCACAGCTTGACGAAGTGGTGCTTGTAGGCGGTTCAACCAGAATTCCTGCCGTGCAAAGACTTGTAAAGGAAATAACACAAAAAGAGCCTAATCAAAGCGTTAACCCTGACGAAGTTGTTGCTGTAGGTGCGGCTATTCAGGCAAGTATTCTTGCAGGCGAAATCAAAGACATCGTTTTACTTGATGTAACACCGCTCTCTTTAGGGATTGAAACACTTGGCGGAGTTTTAACACCTTTAGTTCCTAGAAATACAACTATTCCTGTAAGCAAAAGTCAGGTATTCTCCACTGCTGATGATAATCAGACAGCGGTTGATGTCCATGTACTTCAGGGTGAAAGACCTATGGCAAGAGATAATAAATCTCTCGGTATGTTCAGGCTGGATGGAATTCCTCCTGCGCCCAGAGGACTTCCACAGGTTGAAGTTACCTTTGATATTGACGCTAACGGCATAGTAAACGTAAGCGCAAAAGACAAAGCTACAAGCAAAGAACAAAAAATTACAATTACAAACACTTCCAATCTTAACAAGGATGAGATTGATAAAATGGTAAGAGATGCAGAATCTCATTCTGAAGAAGACAAAAAAAGAAAAGAAGAAGTGGAAATAAGAAACAACGCTAACAGTCTTGTTCATGCAGCAGACAGGCTGGTGAAAGACCTGGAAGGTAAAATGTCAGAAGCTGACAAAACCAAGCTTATGGAAGAAAGAGAAGAGCTTGATAAGGCGCTTAATGAAGAAAATACTTCCATAGAGACAATTAAAACTCTTCAGGATAAAATTCAACAGACAATGTTTGCGATATCTTCAGCAGCTTATCAACAGACAGAAACATCCGAACAGCCTTCAGGCGAAGAAACCGGCACAGGCGGCGAGTCTTGCGAAAAACCTTCTGACGAAGATGTTATAGATGCAGAATATTCCAAATAAAATTTGGTAAAAGATAATAAATAACCTCGACCATTGAGTCGAGGTTATTTATTTTTATAAAAGCAATGTCCACGGAGGGAGTCGAACCCCCGACATCCACCTTAGGAGGGTGGCGTTCTATCCTTCTGAACTACGTGGACACAATAAACAAATAATATATCAGAATAAGTTAGTTTTCAAGAAAAGTGAGGGTTGCAACCTTACAGGCAAGTCGATTCTTGCAACGAAGACTTATCAAGCGGCTATGCTTCCTCCCGCTTTTAAGGTGTTAGTGGATTATTCGTAAATGTTTGCATTATGCTCATGGCAGCAGGACCAAGAATAATTACAAATGTAGCCGGTAAAATAAATAATACCAGAGGTATAGACATCTTTACACCAGCCTGTGCCGCTAGCTGTTCAGCCCTTTGTCTTCTTTTTGTCCTTAAAGCATCGGAATATACTTTTAAAGCCTGTGAAATACTTGTGCCCAGCTTGTCTGACTGAATAAGCAGCCCTGTAAATGACCTTAATTCTGCCGAATTATTTCTTTTTAATAAATTTCTAAAAGCATCTGTTCTGGAAATACCGGCAAGAATATCTTTGGTTACCCTGTTGAACTCAGATGCAAGTATAGGAGAAGATTTTTCCTGCTCCCTGGCTACCCTTGAAAGAGCAGAATCCAAACCTAATCCGGCTTCAACGCAGACAGTAAGCAGATCAATTGCGTCAGGAAGAGCGTAAGTAATTTCTTCAGCCCTTTTTTTAGCTTTACTCTTTAACATCATGTCAGGAAGCCTAAAGCCTAATACAGGGCTTCCAAGCATCATTATTATTTTCATAAAAATATTTGTGTTTCCAACACTTACAAACAGCATAAACGACATAATTCCCAAAGCTCCTGCAAAAATAATTTTTTTGGAAATATGTTTTAAAACGGCATCATCATCGCTGTTCATGCCGGCCTCTGAAAGCAATTGTTTTTGTAAAACAATATTTTTTGATTTTTCTGCTATGTCTCTTGCTAAAAGGCGAAGACTTTTAATTAAATAACCTGCTGAATCTTCATAATAAATAGAATCCTCTCCCACTTTTTGTTTCGAATGAGCCTCGGATTTTGCTGTTTCTTTATCTTTCCTAAGAGAGGTTAATCGTTTTTTAACTTCGCCCTTTTCTTCTTCAAAAAACAATATGTACACTATATATGCCAGAGCAGCAACTACTAAAACTATAATAACAGTTTGCATTTTTATACCCTTATATCAGTTATTTTATTAATAATAAGAAATCCAATACCTGACAACAGAAGAGCTGCGCCTAGAACCATATTGCCTCCTGTACTATTAAACAATGGCGCCATATAAGCAGGATTCATCATGCTTACAAGTCCTGTAATAATAACAGGCACAAGGGCAAGAACGATACCTGACATTTTTGCCTGAGAAGTTTGTGTTTTAATCATTCCAAATAATTTGAATCTTTCTCTTATTGTAGTATTAAGTGTATCAAGAATTTCAGTAAGGTTTCCGCCGATTTCTTTCTGTACAAGTACTGCTGTAACAAAAAATTTAAGGTCTTCACTTCCCTCCATATTGTTACACATTTCCTCAAGAGCTTCCCTTATCTCTCTTCCCAAAGAAACATCATCAGCAACTCCCTTAAACAACTTATTTACAGGATAGGGACTTTCATCTGCAACAAGCTGAAATGATGCGAGCAGAGAATGCCCTGCTTTCAGCGAATTTGAAATTAAAGTTAGAGCATCGGAAAAATACATAGTAAATAATTTTAAATTATTCTGGATTTTCATTTTAAGAAATACAAAAGGAGCTGACGCAGCACATAATCCTATCAAAAGAAATAATGGAGAACCTTTTATAATAGTTAAAATGAAAAACGGAACAAATAGCATTATAACCATCATCATGAAAAGATCAATAGGCATTTTAACATTAGCGGACTTTAAAAGTTTTTTTACAGTATTTGTAAATCTAAACTTGCTAAATATAAGCCCCAGAAAATAAAGCTTATATTCGTTAGAATCCTTTAACATCTCGATTAAATTTTCTTTTTGCTTGCCACTTTTAGATTCAAGCTTTTTGAAAACATCTTCTCCGCTTCTTATAGCAGTAAATTTTTTCTGTTTAATCTCTTTAAGACGCTTTTCCACCGACGTAGTTCTCGCCAGAGTAGCTTTTTTCTCAAAAGGAGGAAACAGCAGGAAATAAATTCCTACAGCTATACCTCCATAAATTAAACCTACTATTAATGATACTAATAATGAATCCATTTATAATTGCCTGTATTTTCAACCATTAAATTTCTGAGCTTTTCTTTGTTTGATTAAATCATCCAAAGTTTGTGATTCCTGCCCTTCAGCTGATGATGAAGATTTTGTCCTTCCAACTTTCTCATTTGGAGGATTTTTACAGAGATATACAGCAGGTGCATTAGAATCAAATATTTCAAGAGGTAATTTAATACCTTTGGCTTTACATTTTTCAGCAAATTTAGGACGGACACCGGTGGAAACATGACATCCTATTACTCTGCCATTTTCATCAAGACCGTATTGCTCCCATTTGAAAATATCCTGTATAGTAATAATATTTCCTTCCATACCGGTTACTTCACTAATGTATGTAACACGTCTGGAACCATCACCCAGCCTGCTTGCCTGAACTATCATATGAACGGCGGAAGCAATTTGTGTTCGTATAGTTTTTTCAGGGAGTTCAACGCCTGAGAACATGCACATTGTTTCAAGTCTTCCACAAGCATCTCTGGGAGTGTTTGCGTGAAGTGTTGTCAAAGAGCCGTCATGACCGGTGTTCATGGCCTGTAACATGTCAAGAGCTTCAGCTCCTCTGCATTCTCCAATTACTACCCTGTCAGGACGCATCCTCAAAGAATTCATTACAAGATCTCTTGCGGTAATTTGACCTGTTCCCTCTATATTTGCAGGTCTTGTTTCAAGCCTGACAACGTGTTCCTGCTGAAGCGAAAGTTCTGCTGAATCCTCTATGGTTACAATTCTTTCATCTTCAGGAATCTGGGATGAAAGACTGTTAAGAAGAGTTGTTTTACCTGCGCCGGTACCGCCGGAAATTACAATGTTTAAATGAGCTTTTACTGCGGACTTTAAAGTTTCCGCCATTCCTACAGTCATTGAGCCCCATTGAAGCAAGTTCTGCATTGTAGCGGCATCACCTTTGAATCTTCTTATTGACAGGGAAGCCCCGTCGATTGCAAGAGGAGGTATAACGGCATTTACCCTTGAACCGTCAGGAAGCCTTGCATCAACCATCGGAGATTTTTCGTCAATTCTTCTGCCTACCCTTGAAACAATTCTTTCAATAATATTCATAAGATGGGCATTATCCCTAAACCTTACATTTGTTTTTCTAAGTTTTCCTCCAACTTCAACATAAACATGATGAGGTCCGTTTACAAGTATGTCAGATATAGTGGGGTCACACAAAAGAGGATCAAGAGGTCCAAAACCTTTAACCTCTTGACGGATGTCCAGAATTATCTGCTCTTTTTCAAATGAACTTAAAGGAGTTGAACTAAATTCCTGCGCAATTTTCTTTTCTATAAACTGTTTTATAAAAGAATTCTGATCATTATCATTTAATCTTTGCCATTCGCTTATAGAATTAATTTTTTCAATTAATGAAATATGCAGTTTATCTTTAAGAACTTGATGAGCAGAAGTATCAACAGTTTGTCTTCTGGCTTGCGACTGAATCATGCCGGACGGCTGATTTTCCTGAGCTTTTGAAGAAAGACGATCCCTGATTGTCGACATAAATTATACTCCTTTATTTATTAAATAATTTAAGACTTTTAATCGAATTCATAATAGGAGCCAAAAAGCCTTCTTCTTCTTCTTCTTCTTCTCCTCCTGACTTATTAATATATACTTCAGTTTCACTTAGTTTTGCCGCTAATTCGGTAAAGCTGTTATCAATTGGTGAATCCCGGGCAATTTGAGATATAGGAATCCCCTTATTAATTGAAGATACCACCGTAAAATAGCTATTGGGGAAGGTCCAATAAACTTTACGATCAAGGGCTTCTTCTACATCCTCCACAGATATTTCATCATCTTGTGAATAGCGGTTAATTATAAGTTTTACTTTTTCAGGATTATATTCAAGCCTCTGGAACAGTTCTAGGCATCTCTGGCAGTTTCTTATTGCAGTTAAGCTTACTATCGAAGCAAGCATTATATGGTCTGACATATCAAGACATGTCAATGTTTTAATATCAAAGCCGCTGCTGGTATCAACAACCACATAAGCAAATATTTCTCTAAGCATACCAAGGATGGAAGCTATATCATCAGCGGAAATTTCTTCTGCCTGCTCTACGTTAGGAGGGTCGGCCAGTACATATAAATCTTTATTTTTATACTTTTCAAGAGAACTTAATAAAAACGACTCGTCAATACGGCTAATATGTGCGCAAATATATGCAATATCAAAGGAAGGACTTATATCTAAAAATGTTGTAATATCTCCAATTTGAAGATTTAAATCCACAAGACACACTCTTTTATTAGTAATTTCAGTAAGTTTTAAAGCCAGATTGGTCGCTATAGTAGTTTTTCCTATACCGCCCTTATTGCTAAATACTGAAATTATCTGACCTAAAGAGTCTCCTTCACCGGTTTCTATGAAATTTCTTGCTTTTTTAAGGGCTACGCTGAGATCTTCAATCGTAACGGGCTTGGTTAAAAATTCCCTTGCCCCTGCCCTCATCGACCTTAAAACCAGGTTGGTATCAACAATTTCAGAAGTTACAAAGATTACACAAGTTTTATTTTTTGAAATAATTTTTTCTATTGTTTCAATTCCCAGATCTTCATTTTCGGTAAGATCAATAAAAACAATTCCCGGTTTTTCCCTGACAGAGGCTTCATATCCTGCCACAAGATTGTCATAATCCCCAAGCACTTTAATATGGTTAAACTGATCAAGAGCTCCTTTTGTATTGCCTCTTGAGTCAAAATTACTGTCAATAAGTATCAATGTTAATGGTTGTGCCATTGTCAGACTCCGTCCACGACATCATCAGGTTTAATAATTGTCGGTGTTACAAATATCATAATTTCTGTTTGATTGTTCTCCGAACTGGCAGCTATGGAAGAGCCAAGCATCTTTCCTATCACAGGCAGATTGCTTAAATAAGGAATTTTTGTTTTTGTTACATTTGAATTTTGTTGTATTAGACCTCCGATTATCATTGTTTGCTTATCTTCAAGTTCTACAGTTGTGGTTGTAGTTCTTGAAATAATAATGTAAGTTGGATAACCGTTTATAGTAAAGCCGCTGAGTTTATATGAACTTATGTTGGGTGTTATTTTTAACAGAATTCTTCCTGATTCTTCAAGTATAGTTGGGTCAAATGTAACGTCTATACCTGTACTCTGCGTAGTTGTAGTTAAGTTTCCATATTCATCACTGCCTGAAATAACAGGCACCTGGTCTCCTGAATGAAAACTGGCAGATTGTCCATCTATAGTCATAAGTTTTGGTTCAGCCAAAATCTTTGCTATTCCTTCACTTTCATCTTTTCCCAGAGTTAATTCCAGATTTAATGCAGGTATATCAATTAAACCTGTATATGTGCCATTGGGACCAATTTTTAAATTATAAGCAAGTTTTGAAAGAGAACCAGAAAGTCCGGTTGGTTTTTCGCCTGTATTATTAATAGAAAAATTAGGCATTGCTTTAGAATTATTAGTAATACTTCTGGTAAATTCAACAACTTTTAAATCCAGCATAACCTGTGGAGTTGATGCTTCTGTTAAATCAGTAAGATTATATCCATAAATTTTAACGAGTTCCTTAATTTTAGCCCTCGTTTTAACAGAAGAAAGATGCCCGGAAATCACCACATCTTTTGCGTTTGATTTTGTAAAAGAAATTCTTATTGCATCATTCAGGCAGATCTTTTTCATTTCCTTCATAAAATCAACAGGATCATTATCGACATAAAGATTAAATATTACCGGATCTCCTTTTGCACCCCATAATATGAGTGAAGTTTCACCCTTACTTAGACCGTTAAGCAGAATTTCTTTTGGCGAAATCAGGACTATATCTACAAGAGACGGGTTCGTTATGGAAATTCTTTTTAAGGGATCATCAAATCTTATTAATTTTGATTTGCCTATAGTTGCCTTTAATTCAGAAATTCCTCCCTTCAGCTGGAGAGTTTTATTATCCTGATCATCACTTTTTTCAGATTTATTAACAGTAATATCTTTTGTTTTAAAAATATCGTCTACGTCATTTTTTAATGATTTGCTGTTTATTGAATTTTTACTGGAAGGAAGTTCCCTGATTTTAGGAGTATCCGCTGCAAAGACAGTAGAATTTACTGCAAAAACTGCAATTAATAATGCTGTTTTCAGCATTATGTTGAAATTACTTGTGATTATATATTTATTATCTTGTTTTATGCACATTTTATTATAATTTATCTCCTAATTTGCAACTTATAAGAAAGTTTTTAAGGTCTTCAGAATGGGGGCTTTTTATTACTGCTGCTGTCTGACAAATCTACGTCATTTCTGCTTGATCCCTTTATTACTTCCACAATAACCTTTGGTTTTTCAGGAGGGGGAGCAGGGGAAGGAGATGATGAGGTCGGAACGGCAGGCAATTTTGGTATAGAAGGCGGAGGTGGCAAAGCGGGTAATTTTGTCGAAGATGGAGATAAACCCGAAGAGATTTTTTTAGGCGGGGCTGATCTAAATTCAACTATTTTATTATCACTTTTTCCTCTTGTTAATACCTGTATTTTTCCTGAAATTATTGCATCTATTACTTTTTGAGCGGAATTTACCGGTACAAGGACTGTAATAGCAAGAGCTTTATCAGCGCTTAAATTGACTTTACTTGTGCTTGCAGCGACAACAGCAGGTTCTGTAACCGGGGCAGGTACAGCAGCTGGGGCAGATGCAGCAGCTGGGTCTGCAGGCTTCACGGGAGGTGGCGGTTGAATCGGAGCAGGTTGTGGAGCTTGATCGGCAGCAGTCTCCAGCGCTATTATTTTTACATTTTGCGCAATAATTGCCGGTGGAGATTTTACTGCAAGCAAATCTACTCTTGAACCTATAAAAATATATGAAGCAAGACCCTGCAGAGAAGAAGTCGGAATTGTAATTGCTCTCATCCCGTCAGGTATATCAAGATTTGCCTCATCAGAAATCATAATATCATCTTTTGTTAAGATTTTTCCGGCAGGAATTGCCTGAGATGCAGTTTTGCCAAGGATAAAACTTTCATTAGTAAAATACCCCGACGGCAACTCATCTTTTTTATATTCTTTTTTTTCAAGTATATCTATAGTGATTTTATCACCAACTTTTATATCTGTTTTTATTGAAACTGCATTTGTCGTATCAACTACGGGAGGAGAAACTTCCGCAGCTGGAGCAGCTGGAGCGGCGGCAGCTTGCTCAAGCCTTGCATTTTGTTCTGCTATTTGCTTATTAAGTTTTTCGACTTCGGAATTCTTGCCGTTAATCATCATCATAACGCCCAAAAATGCGACCACGCCAAGGGCAATAGCAATCATTATTTTTTGCTTAGTCTTTTTGGAACGCATTTTGTTTCAGATCCTTTTCAATAATTCCATTTAAAATTCAAATTGCTCTAATATATTTAGTCGGATTAATTTTCCAAAACTTTAATGAAACCAAATAGACACTTACCTGTTACTATTTTAATATTCGTGTTATTTTATGCTAAAATGAGTTTGATTTCAGGAAAAACGGCAAAACTGAATTTCCCGAAGTGGCAGTTGCCACCTTACAGGCAACCCGATTCTTGTAACGAAGACTTATCAAACGGCTACGCCGTCTCCCGCTTCGCATACCACTAAATAATATTTGATAATAATTCAAAACTTATTTTTTAAGTGGTATATAAAAAAAGAGGAATAACAAAATGTCAGAAATAAAAATCACCCTTCCAGATGGTTCTATAATAGAAATTTCAAAAAATTCAACCGAAGCTCTTGATCTGTTAAGACACAGTACCGCTCACGTAATGGCAGAGGCAGTACAGAGACTTTACCCGAATGCAAAAATTGCTATCGGACCTACAATTGAAAATGGTTTTTATTACGATTTTGATATTCCTGATTATTCATTAAGTATTGAAGATCTTCCGAAGATTGAACAAGAAATGAATAATATTATTAAAGAAAATCAAACTTTTGAACGGCATGAAATCCGTAATATTCAGGAACAGATAACAGATTTCAGGGAAAAAGGGGAAATCTATAAAGCAGAACTCCTTATGGAGCACGCAATGCATAATCCAACCCTTTATGTATTAAAAAACAAAGAGGGAAAAATCTTATGGGAAGACTTTTGCAAAGGACCTCACCTTCCAAACACAGGATTAATTAAGGCGTTTAAACTATTAAGCGTAGCCGGAGCATATTGGAGAGGCGATGAAAAGAATAAAATGCTTCAAAGAATATACGGAACAGCTTTCTGGACTAAGGACGAACTTAAAGAACACCTGACTAAACTTGAAGAAGCGGAAAAACGTGACCATAGAAAACTTGGTACCCAGCTTGACTTATTCAGCATAAGAGAAGAAGTCGGGTCAGGGCTTATTTTGTGGCATTCAAATCTTGGTGTTGTGCGCCAGATGATTGAAGATTACTGGCGTTACGAGCATAGAAAAAGAGATTATGATATTGTTTATACCCCTCATATAGCGAAATCTCATTTATGGGATATTTCTGGACATAACGAGCATTTCAGAGAAAACATGTTCTATATGAAAGTCGAAGAGCAGGATTACGTGCTTAAACCGATGAATTGCCCCTTTCATATTCTTATATATCAAGCCAAAAGACACAGCTATAAAAACCTGCCTCTCAGAATGGCTGAATTAGGAACTGTTTACAGAAATGAAAGATCAGGCGCACTGCACGGTATGACAAGGGTAAGGGGCTTTACCCAGGACGATGCGCATGTTTTCTGTACACAAGACCAGTTTGTAAGCGAGATTAAAAAAATAATAGAATTTGTCGATGATGCTTTAACAATGTTTGGTATGACATACGAAGTAGAATTGTCGACCCGACCGGAAGGCTTTGCAGGAACTGTAGAAATTTGGGACAAGGCAGAAGCCGGTCTAAAAGAAGCGCTGGAAGAAAAAAACCTGCCTTATGTTATAAACGAAGGGGACGGGGCGTTTTACGGTCCAAAAATAGACTTCAAGCTCAAAGATGCCATAGGCAGAACATGGCAGGGTGCAACTATACAGCTGGATTTTAATCTTCCAATCAGATTTAACCTGAAATACACCGAAAAAGACGGAAGTATGCAAACTCCCGTTATGATTCACAGGGTAATTTTCGGAACAATGGAAAGATTTATCGGTATTTTGATTGAGCATTATGCCGGAGCATTCCCTACATGGCTGTCCCCCCAACAGGTTATGGTTGTTCCTATAGCTGACAGGCACGTTGAATTTGCACAAAGCATTTATGAAAAGCTCAGAAATGCCGATATAAGAGCAGAAATAGACGACAGAAGCGAAAGCATGAACTATAAAATCAGGGAAGCCCAGAACAGAAAGATTCCTTATATGCTTGTAGTGGGCGATAAAGAGATAGAAGAAAACGTTGTTGCTGTCAGGGCAAGGATTAAAGGCAATATCGGCACTCAAAATATTGACGAATTTATAAATTCGCTCAAAAAAGAAATTGATACAAAAGGAAAAGAGACTGTTTAACAGCCTCTTTTCCTTAAATCGTGTACTTAACTACGTGCGTTAGCACCTCCTCGCAATGACAATAATGATTTTTCCTTTACCATGATATAGTACGGTGTACGCTGACAAAGTATAAAAATATATTATAATATTATTATGATTAAAAGTTTTAAACATAAAGGTCTGGAAAGTATATGAATAAAGATATGCGAATGCACAACCCCCCGCACCCCGGCGAGGTTTTGAAAGAATTATATATAGAACCGCTTGGAATAACTATAACTCTTTTTGCTTTAAAAATCGGCGTAAGAAGAGCAACAGCATCTGATTTAGTTAATGGCAAGTCTGGTATAACCCCAAGAATGAGTATAAAGTTAGGCAAAGCATTTAAAACCACGCCTGATTTATGGATGGGATTACAGGTGCAATATGACTTATGGAAGGAAGAGCAAAAGTATAAAGCTGATGATGTTCAGGTA
>DYOT01000226.1 GCA_020720345.1 Candidatus Caenarcanum sp. | reverse complement strand
TATTATTCAAATTTGACGTTAGGAGCTGATTTTTTAGATTCTTCAGCTTCAAAATAATCTCTTTTCTTAATTCCTATCATCCCTGCAATAATATTTGTAGGGAAAACTCTAATGGAACTGTTTATAATCTGTACAGAATTATTATAATCCATTCTGGCGACTGCGATACGGTTTTCTGTCCCTGCAAGCTCATCCTGAAGGTTAATAAAAACTTTATCAGCTTTTAACTGAGGATAATTTTCAGAAATAGCAAGCAGTCTTGAAAGAGCGCCGCCCATTTCAGTGTTTGACTGGCTAATTTTTTTCATATCTCCAGACTTAACTGCACCTGAAAGTTTTGATCTGGCTTCCGCAACAGAAACAAAAATATCTTTTTCATGCTTTGCATAACCTTTAACTGTATTTACAAGATTAGGAATCAAATCACCACGCCTTTGAAGCTGGTTTTCAACCTGACTCCAACTTGAATTTACAGATTCATCAATTGTTTGGAGTTTGTTATACGCACCGACAAAACTTGTAAACCCAATCATAACTATTAGGGCTATTACGCCTAATGTTACCCAGAGTACGTTTAAATTACCTTTTCTTTTCATTTTTTCTCCTTTTTTATATTAAGAATTTTATATTTATTCTTTCCAGTTATTAATAAAATTATAAAGCAAATATATTCCATTTATCGTTCTTTGAACGATTTCTTCAATTTCACTGTGAGGGATTTTTTTATTATTTTCCTTTGCAGAAAGTATTTTAACAAATATTTCTCCGTCAAAATCTGTTTTCTCTGATATTTTTTGAATTATTTCGCCGTATTGTCCTTGAGCAGAAATATTAAACAGGCTAGAAGCTGATTTCAAAATTCTTACAAGATTAAAAGAAACTTCTTCAAGGGTTTTTACCATAAATTTAGCATTATCGCTGTTTCCAAGATAAATTTCTCTTATTTTCACGAGAAGATTTTTAATTTCATATTCGCATTTCAGTCTTAAATCCTGCTTTGAAACCGAAATTAGCTGTACTATATCTTTTCCATGAAGAATTTTATAACTATTTTTAATTTCTGTGTATTCTATCGGGTAAATATCAGCTGAACTTAGCCATTCGCATTCACTCATAACAATGGGCAGAGGATTTTTTGTTTTTATCCATTTTTTAATTGCAGGCGCAGCTTTTTTTATATCATGAGCATCAAGACTATTAAAAATCGTAAGAAGATTGTTATTTTCGCCATAAAGCACCACTGAAACAAGGTTTTCAGCATAAATATTCTTTAAATCATCAACTAAAATATTTATATTATCCATAATCATTCCTCTTGTATTTTACCAACTTCCTGAAGATCCGCCGCCGCCGAAACTGCCGCCGCCAAATCCTCCAAAACTATCCCCGGAGCTTCCACCACCAAAGCCACTGCCGTAATTGGAAGAACCGCCACCTGCAAAACCCAGTAGAAACCATAAAAAATTACGGGGCGACAATATAAAGAAAATAATAAATATTATAAGTATAATAAAATCCAAACTTGAAGATTTGCGTTTTTCTGAAGAAGTGGGAGCTTGGGACAACTCAGAGGCAAAAGAATTAAATTCCGCAGGCATTTGAACTTTGTAAGCCGTTGCTATTTCTGAAGCTACAGCAATTGTACCGTTAATTATACCTTTTTCCATATTTCCCTGTTTGAATTGGGGAATCATGTAATCATCCCTAATTCTTCCGGCTTTTCCGTCGGGAATTATTCCTTCAAGACCATAGCCGACCTCTATCCTCATTTTTCTATCGCCGGTAGCGACTAGGATTACAATTCCGTTATTTTTTCCTTTCTGCCCTATTCCCCACTTTCTTCCAATATCAAGGGCGACATCTTCAACAGCATTGCCCTGCAATGAAGAAAGCGTAACAACAGCTATCTGGACTCCTGTTTTTTTGTCCAGTTCCGTAAGGTAAGAATTTAAACCGCTTTTGTTTTCATAAGAAATTATTCCTGCAAAATCATTTACGTATCCTGTAGGCTGTGGGATTTTAAGTTTTGATACAGCAAAAACCGCGTTAGTGTTAAATATTAATGAAATTATTGCAATAAATAAAACTGAGACTGTAATTATGCCAAATATTTTTTCTTTTTTAGTTACAAACATAAGCCCATTTTAAATTTAAATTATCTGTTCATATAAATTGTAACAGAAATCAGGTATTTTTTCTCTTATACAGATTCAAAAAAGTAATTTTGAAAGCCATATTAAAGGCATTCCATCAGCTATTACAAGACC
>DYOT01000225.1 GCA_020720345.1 Candidatus Caenarcanum sp. | reverse complement strand
ACAAAAAAAATACATTACAGAAGAGCGTTATAATGAGCTAATTGCTCCAGAAGCCGTATTGTCACTAGGATTTTGAGGCTTTTTTTCCTGTTTATCTGTTTTTTCTTTGTTTAATGTAGCGAAATAATACTCAAAAGAAGCTCCGCCAATAGTTCTCATTCCAAGCATGGCAGGAGTTGTTTGTCCAAAATCTCCAATGGCTCTAAGCGGTACACCGGTAAGGATAATCTGCTTGTTAATGCCCTTTTGAGAATTTCCTAGTGTAAACATATAAAGAGCTTCTGATAATAGTCCTGTCCCTATTAATATATTTGCTGCTTTCTCTATAATTTTGTTTTTCTTTCCAAAACCCATCAATAATAGAGAACCCGGCAATAAAAGCAAACTTGCAAGCTTTGAGTTATTTTCAGTAGGTTTTACAGTCCAGAATTCAGGTACTTCTTTTCTTTTGCCTGTAAAATAATCATGTGTCTGTGAAACAGCTTTAACTCCTGCTTGTGGTAATGTTGCCATATCTTTTGCCGTAAATTTAAGAAATTCGATTGATTTTAAAAGAAAATTGTTTTTATTAACCTTATCAAATTCAAATTCTCTTGGTTTTTCACCTTTTTTAAGTTCATTATCATTTTTTACTTTGTTTGCAATACCGGCATACATCAAACTGTAGCCAATAGTCTGAAAACCTATAAGCCTTGCTGAGTTTTCAAAGCTTTTCATTATCATTAGGGGCGCTGCAATTAACCAATCAAAAGAACCTAAAAGCATGCTAGGCTGTTTCACATTAAGACTTGCTCCTATCATCGACGGAATGCCAATAAGCCAACTAGCGCCCATAATTTTCCATCCGGCTTTGTTAAGATTTCGACCGAACTCATGTAATTTGTGGGGATTTTTAGTAAGTTTTTCTCCAATATTTTTAAGAGTGCCTTCTTTCTTTTTAAGCCAGTTTCCAAGCTTTTGAATAAAACTGTCTTTGCCGTCTTTCAATGTGTAATCATACTTGAGATCTTTTTCTTTAAGGGCTAATTCTTTATTTCTTTTATACCAGGCTATTATGCCGGAGCTGCCTTTTTTTAGTTCTTTTTCTCTATTTGCTAAGTCCTCCTCAATTTTGGTGCTGATAGCATTAGTTTCTCTTTTGCTTATCATTGCTCCTGCTAATATGCTAAAGCCTGCAACAACTTGCAACAGTGCTGCTATTATTCCTGAATAAAAGGCAAAATTGCTCCTGTTTTCTTTCTTTTCAGTAGCAATGCTATTAACAAATGCGTTTTGGGAAAAACTTTCTCTTGGATTAGGCAGCACAAATCTTCCAGGGCTTTTTATACTGCTGTTAAAATCATTTGCTAAATAGCCTATATATGAGTTTTTATTACTTGTTAGTGATACAGGACTTTCCAACTTATTAAATAACCACCTTCCCAAGGATATATTTAAAATATCTGCCACATATTATAAAAACATGTAAATGGTTTTTTTTGCCCATAAATCATAAATAAATTTAAATATCTTAAAGAATCTTAAAATATCTTAAAGAAAACAGGCAAAACATTAAACGCATGTAATTTTTCTATTATCACTAAAATTAAATACACCCAGAAAAACCACATTACATCGAGAATAGTCCTGCGAAAGCCAATAGGCTCTATGGTATATAGTTCAGGTTCCTGCAAAAGCGAGAAATTCGGAATAATCCTCGGGACTTTTGCCAGATAATCCTCAAGATTTTCTTTGTGAAATCTCTCAAGAGTTTTCTCTTCATCCAAAATTGTAGGTAAATAATACAAAAAGAACATTGCAACCATTAATAATAAGCCAGCAATACTGCATGAAGTAAGTCCTATGCCTATTACTCCTAAAAAACTAAAGAAATAAAGCGGATTTCTAACCATTGAATAAGGTCCCTGAGTTACCAGTGTGAAAGTTTTGTTTCCACAAAGATAAACAGCCGCCCAGATTCTTCCTAAAGAACAAATGGTAACCAATATAAAACCTATTGACTGTAAAATTAGCCATAACCACTTGTAAAAAGGCTTATGTATCCAAATATTTTCTGAAAATACAAATATCAATATCAGAAAAACAACAAATATCTTTGAAATAAGAACTCTATATCTTGCAAACGATTCTAATGACTGTTTTGAAAACATTTAAATATCCTTTTAACCTGAATTCCTAATCTTTCGCTAATGAATTACTAACAAATTAATCTTAAATAAAAAATCATCCAAAGGCAAAATTTTATTCAAGCTATAATTTATTAGCAGGGGGCATAAAATTT
>DYOT01000224.1 GCA_020720345.1 Candidatus Caenarcanum sp. | reverse complement strand
AAAAAGGCTGATAAAATATTGCCGTTGCAGACAAAAATATTGAAATAATAATATGCTACAGCACCGGTAAATATATAACTATCGGCTCTGTCAAGCATTCCGCCATGCCCTGGCAATAAATTTCCGGAATCTTTAAATCCTGCGTCTCTTTTCATCATAGATTCGGTCAAATCGCCAAACTGTGCAGCAAGCGACATTAAAAACCCTACTATTATTGAATGAAAAATAGGCAAACTAATAAAGTGCCCGACAATAACAGCGCCTAAAACGCTGGCAACTGTTCCTGCCACAGAGCCTTCAACAGTTTTCTTCGGACTAACTTCTTTCCACAGCGGTGTTTTTCCAAATTTTGTACCTGCGTAATAAGCAGCAATATCACATAATGAAATCACAACGAACATAAGGACAATATAGCCGACGCCAGGGTCAAAGTCCTTACCAAAGGCAGAAATTGAAGCACCTCCTATGTCTCTTAAAAATATAATATGCACAGGTAAAACAGCGCCGTATAAAATCGACATGAATGTCACAGAAACATCGTTTATGGTTGCGTTTGCCCCCCTGAAAAGTATCACAAGAAATATAACTATAGTACTCAGAGAAAGAGTTGCAAATAAAAGATTATATTGCTTTAAAGAGGCTAGGATTATCATGAGCGCCTCAATAAACATTATTAATTTCAAAGGAGGGTTCATTCCCTTTGCTTTTGCCATATTTACAAGCTCAATAGTGCCGAAATAAATAAGCACTCCAAGAAATATCGCCAGTGCAAATCCGCCATATATCATTGCAAACAGACATATTGCAAGAAAGATTGTTGCAACATAAACCCTTGTATTGGTAAAAAATTTAAATATGTTTGGAATACACATAATTATATCGATAAAATTTCTTTTTCTTTTTCTACTACGATATCGTCCATTTCTCTGGTATATTTGTCTGTAAGTTTCTGTATCTTCTCCTGAGCCTTCTTAACTTCGTCTTCAGGAATGTTTTCGGTTTTTTCCATTTTTTTAAGATTGTCTGTAACATCACGCCTGATGTTTCTTATGGCAACTTTCCCGTCTTCTCCATATTTTTTAACTGTTTTAACAAGTTCTTTTCTTCTGTCTTCAGTCGGCTGAGGAAAGTTTAAACGAATGCTAACACCGTCATTGTTAGGAGTTACACCTAAATCTGACTTTAAAATAGCTTTTTCAATGCCAGCAAGTATTGTTTTGTCGTAAGGAACAATAACAAGTGTCTGTCCATCCTGAACATTAACAGTGGCAAGCTGTCTTAAAGGTGTAGGCGTGTTGTAATACTCAACGCTGAGTTTATCAAGAACAAGCGGATTAGCCCTGCCGGTTCTAACGGTCGCCAATTCTTTTTTAATTTCGGCAATAGACTTTGCCATTTTATCTTCGCACTGTTCGTATAATTGCTCAATGGTCATTATTCAACAAACCTCCTACTAATGTTCCTTCTTTTTCACCTTTAAGTATTTTTTCAATACTTTCCGTATCTGCAAAATCAAATACAATTATAGGGATGTTATTGTTTTTACATAAAGATACAGCAGCTGTATCCACTACTTTTAAATCTTTGATAATCATATCATCATAGGAAATATAATCAAATTTTATAGCATCATTGTGTTTTCTGGGATCTTTGTCGTAAACGCCGTTAACTTTGTTTTTAGCCATAAGCATAGCGTCCGCATTAATCTCAGATGCTCTTAAAGCAGCGGCAGTGTCGGTGGTAAAGAAAGGATTTCCGGTGCCTCCGGCAAAAATGACAACACGACCTTTTTCAAGGTGCCTCAACGCTCTGAGCCTGATATACGGTTCGGAAACCTGATTAATAGGGAGTGCACTCATTACTCTGACAGGAATATCAGCTTTTTTAAAAATGCCCTGTAAAACAAGAGCATTCATTATAGTGGCAACCATGCCGATATAATCAGCAGAAGCCTGATCCATACCAAGTTTTACGCTGTTCTGCATTCCCCGAAAAATATTTCCTCCGCCTACAACAATAGCGATTTCTACGCCTAATTCCTTAATTTTTTTTATTTGCAGAGCAAGATTTCTGACTGTTTCAGAGTCTATGCCGAATTCTTTTTCCGCCATAAGCGCTTCGCCGCTGACCTTTAGCAGTATTCTTTTGTATTTCAAATTATTCATTATTCTTTCTCATTTAATTATTAATTATATTAATAATACTAAAAAAATATTTTAATTAAAACCGAAATTTATAAACCTCAAGGTAAAGGAAAATAAATTGTAATCGTTGCACTGTCATTGCGAGGAGG
>DYOT01000223.1 GCA_020720345.1 Candidatus Caenarcanum sp. | reverse complement strand
TAACTCCCGTTGAATTAGTCGCAACGGGTTTGTTCATAGGGATTCTGTTGTTTAAATTTCTTACGCCTGTTAATAACATAATTTCCTTCCTTCATTTATTTTTCATTTTAATTAATTTACATAGACATAAAGTATCCTAAAGAAAAAAAATGACATTCAAAAAGATGATTTTTTATAATTTTTTTTAAAATCATACGTAACAAATAATAATAATAAGATAAATTGCGTTTCAAAAAACTTTAATATTTCTTAACAATTATGCGTTAAAAGTTTCTATTATTTCGCTGACTGATTCGTTGTAATAAATCCTTGAAATAGCTTCCGCTATTAAAGGAGCTATGCTCAGCTGGGTGATTTTAGGGGGAGCGTTTTCTTTCAAAGGAATAGTATTTGCAACGATAATTTCTTTTACGGGGCTGTTTTCCAGCCTTTCCATTGCAGGACCGCTGAATACAGCATGAGAAGCGCAAACATAAACATCTGTGGCACCTTCTTTGATGATAAGTTTTGCAGCTTCTGTAATAGTCCCTGCTGTGTCTATCATATCGTCAACAAGGAAAGCCACTTTGCCTTTAACATCCCCGATAATATGCTCGACTTCTGCTATATTGTGTCCAAGGCGTCTTTTGTCAACAATAGCAAGGGAACAGTCGAGCTTTTCTGCGAATCTTCTGGCTCTTTCTACGCCGCCTGCATCCGGGCTGACAACAACCATTTCATCACGGGGAAAACCTTTTTTTCTGATGAAATCGATAATTACAGGAGCAACACTTATATGGTCAACGAGGATATTAAAGAAGCCCTGAAGCTGACCTGTGTGTAAGTCTACAGCAAGAATTCTTGTTGCGCCGGCTGTAGCAATTAAATCAGCAACCAGTTTAGCGGTGATAGCTTCTCTGCCTGAAGTTTTTCTGTCCTGTCTGGCGTATGCATAATAAGGAACAACGGCTGTAACTGACTTTGCGCTGGCACGTTTAAACGCATCAAGCATAATCAGCAACTCCATTAGGTTTTTATTTACAGGATCACAAAGGGTCTGCACAACAAAAACATCATCGCCACGGATGCTTTCCTGAATACGTACATAAATTTCGCCGTCGCTGAAATTTTTAATTTGTAAAGTTCCAAGGCTTCCGCCGAGGTGTCTGGCAATATCATCGGCAATATCAGGGTTTGCCCTGCCGGTGAAGATTTTAATGTCTTGAATAACTTTTGATTTGTCTTTTTGTCCCATTTCGCTCAGTTCCAATACCACTTATCTGTGCCTCCGGTTTATTATGTTACTGTTTCAATATTATTAAGCTTTTTATGTACCCAGTTTTCAATATTGGTTTGTTTTATTCGTGCCAAGCCCAGAGCAAACTCAGGCACTTCTTTAGTTATAACTGAACCGGCAGCAATATTCGCACTGTTTTTAACAGTAACAGGTGCAACCAATACCGAATTTGAGCCTATTTTAACATTATCTTCAATTATGGTTTTATTTTTTTTCTTTGTAAGAGGATTATAATTTGCAGTAATTGTTCCTGCGCCTATATTTACGTTTCCCCCCACTTCGCAATCTCCGATATAGCTCAGATGCGAAACGTTTGTCGAGGAATTAATATTTGATTTTTTTATTTCGACAAAATTGCCTATTCTTACATTTGAATTTATTTCGACCCTGTCTCTTATGTGAGCAAACGGTCCTATTGTTGAATTTTCACCTATAAAAGCATTTGAAACTTTTGATTGAATTATTTCCACGTTGTTTCCAGTTTTAACGTTTCCCCCGATAAAAGTATTCGGACCCAGTATACAATTTTCTCCAAAAATATTTGCGCCTTCAATCATACATCCGGGGTAAACTATGCTGTCCTGTCCAATTTCTGTTTCGGGAGAAACAAAAGTATTTTCAGGAGAAATAAAAGTTACTCCCCTGTCCATAAGATTTTCCAAAGTTAATTTATTAAGAATATTTGCAGCTTCAGCTAAATGTTGTCTTGAATTAATTCCAAAAATTTCATTTTTATTTTCAAGAATAAATACGTCGGTTTTTAATCCTTTATTTACAGATGAAGCTACTATATCGGTTAGATAATATTCGCCCTGTTTATTATTTGTGGTAAGTTCGAAAAATGCAGGTGCTATTTTTTCCCATTCCATGCAGTATACACCTGCGTTAATTTCTTTTATTTCCTTTTCCTGCGGGTTTGCGTCTTTTTCTTCTACAATTTTTTTTATGCAGCCATTTTTATCTCTGGCTATTCTTCCGTAATTTGTCGGATCGTCAAATATAGCAGACATTGCTGTAAG
>DYOT01000222.1 GCA_020720345.1 Candidatus Caenarcanum sp. | reverse complement strand
AAATCCTATTTCAACAGCTATAAACCCGCCTGCATTGAGTCTTTTTTTTGCCTGCGAGATAAGTTTTTCATAAAAAGAAACCCCATTTTTATCTTCGGTAAAAAGTGCTGCATGCGGTTCATGAAGTGCAACTTCCCGCTGAAGTTCAGGCTTTTCGTCCACTGAAATATATGGAGGATTTGAGACAATTATGTCGAATTTTTCTTTATTATCGATATTTTTAAAGATATCAGAGTTTAAAAAGCTTATTTTACTCTCTAGTTCAAGTTTTTTTGCATTAAATCGTGCTATTTCTAACGCTTTTTCTGAAATATCGCTTGCATAGACTTCTGCATTCGGCAAATTTAAAGCCAGCATAATGGCAATACAGCCTGTGCCTGTGCCAATATCAATAATTTTTTGGATTGCGTCGCTTTGCTCGCAATGACATAGTATTTCTTCTACCAGAATTTCTGTTTCAGGTCTTGGAATTAAGACATTTCCGTCAACATAAAATTCTTTCCCCATAAAAAAAGCTTTGTTTGTCAGATACTGAACAGGAATTTTTTCTTTAATTCTTCTATCAACAAATTTATTGAAAATTTCAATTTTATCGGACGGCAGTGGTTTTTCAGGATTTAAAATCAGGTCTTTTTTTGTAATTTCAAAAACATGATTTAGCAAAATTTCAGTTTCGATTCTTGCTTCTCTTTTTTCAATGCCTGCATTTTCCAGTTTTATGATGGTATTTTGGTTTAATTTATTTAAATACATTTTTTACACAGATTGGGCGAGTTTTTCCAGCTTGGCTTTCTGGTCTGCCTGGGCAAGCATATTAAGAATATCATCCAATTCGCCTTCTATAATGGTCCAGACGTTTAAGTTCTCACCTATTCTATGGTCTGTACATCTTCCCTGCGGGAAATTATAAGTCCTGATTCTTTCGCTTCTGTCGCCTGTTCCTACCTGTGAACGTCTTAAGTCGGTAATTTCCTGCATTTGTTTTTGGTTTTCGATATCGTAAACTTTTGCTTTAATGATTTGAAGTGCTCTTGCCTTATTTTTAAGCTGACTTCTTTCTTCTGTGCAGAAAACCATAATTCCTGTAGGCTTGTGAACCATTCTCACTGCGGTTTCAACTTTATTTACGTTCTGACCGCCTGCGCCGCCTGAGCGTGCTGTTGTAATTTCGAGATCATTCATATTAATTTCTGTTTCAACATCTTCAACTTCTGGCATTACGGCAACTGTTGCGGTACTTGTATGTATTCTGCCTGATGATTCTGTCAAAGGAACTCGTTGCACTCTGTGAACACCGGATTCATATTTTAATCTGCTGTAAACAGCATCGCCTTTTATATTAATTACAACTTCGCTGATGGCTGCGATATCACCTGACATGCTCAGTATTTCGGTTTGCCATCCTTGCTTTTCTGCGTATCTGAGATACATCCTCATTAAATCAGCCGCAAAAATATTGGCTTCGTCCCCGCCTGCGCTTCCCCTGATTTCAAGCATGATATCTTTGTCGTCATTCGGATCTCTTGGAAGCAATAATACTTTCATTCTTTCTTCACATTGCTGAATTTTTGCTTCTGCTTCCTGTAATTCTGCTTGAATAAGTTCGCGCATTTCATTGTCAGCTTCGCCCTTTATCATTTGCACAGCTTCTTCTTTTGCTTTTACAGCTTCCTGCCATGCATGATAAATTTCCACAGATTCTTCCATAGATTTTCTGGTCTTTGAAAGTTTTTTAAATTCTTCAAAATCTTTAATCGTTTCAGGGTCGCTAAGTTTTTCCCCAAGCTCGATATAGCTTTTCTCTATATTTTGAATTCTGCCCAGCATGTCTTTCATAATTGTGAAACCCTTATATTTTCTGTGGTTTTCGACCGCAGCCTTTTATTTCATCGCAGTAACCAAGCACTTCGCACTTTGGCACAAGATATTCAGAGAGCCATTCCTCTTTTTCTGCAACGATATCGCACATTTTTTTGACCATAATCCTGATTTCGTGCTGGGCGTTTGTGCAGAGCCTTATATTTGCAAGATGAAACATCTCTCTTAGATTAAGGCTCGCAACAAGCGAACTTGTTGCGGCATTCGGAAGGACAAATCTTGCGTCTTCGGCGGGGATTCCCTGCGAAATCATTTTTTCGTAAAATTCAGCCGTCTTAGCCATAAAATCATCATATTCAGCTTCAAGACCGGCTTTTTTTATTGTATCAGGAGTTATGTATTCAAATTGCCCTTTCTCCGTAACGTATCTCTGTGATTTTTGGGAAAAAGACATATGTCTGTGTCTTACAAGCTGGTGGG
>DYOT01000221.1 GCA_020720345.1 Candidatus Caenarcanum sp. | reverse complement strand
AATAAAAAGAAAATTCTTGCAAGCAGGTTATTTTGTATATGTAAATGTTATACTATAATATAAAATGGTATTCAAGTTGGGTATAATTTATGTCCACACAGTGGTACAAAGATATTTTTAAAAAATTAAAAAGCTTCAGTAAAAAGATTTCCATTATTGAAGATACAGTTCTTGATGAAAGAAAAAGATTTAAGAATATTTTTGAGCGAAATCTTGCACTTGAAAAAGAAATTTCTGAAAGAACAGATGAATTAAATCAGGCAAACAAAACCCTGCTTACCCTAAAACATATCTGGAGCACAATGAACTCTGCCGAGCCTCTTTCTGAAGTGCTTACTACAGTTATAAACGGGTTGTCTGACGAATTAGGGTATTTGTATTGCTTTGTCTTTCAGGTTTATAAATTTGAATCAGGAGTAAGATTGAAAATAAGAGCTGCTAATGAAAATAATTTTTCATTGAAAATGCATAGTATCCTGCAAAATTCTATATTTTCTTATGATATTCCCTTTAACGTTGAAAATAATATTATTGTAAATGCAATAAAAAACAAAGAAATTTCGAGTACAAGAAGCTTTAAAAAATTGTTTGAAGGTGCTATTCCAGCTATTGAAGAAGAAAAACTCCAGGCAATTGATGACCTGTTAGGTAACAGGGCGATATCTATATTGCCTATAGTTGTTCAAGGAGAGCATTTTGGCTGCCTTGTGGCAATTTCTATTAGAAGTGATATGGGAGATACTGAAAAAAACTTCCTGACTCTTTTTGCAGGACAGATTGAGCTAGCTGTTACTATAGCAAATCTCTTTGAGCAGATTAAGAAACAGGCTATAACTGATAGTTTAACAGGCTTATTTAATAGAAGACATTTTGACCAGTGCCTTGCTGCCGAAGTGGAAAGAGCTTTGCGTTTAAATCAGCCGTTTACACTTATTACGCTTGATCTTGATCATTTGAAAAAAATTAATGATAACTTCGGGCACTTCGTCGGGGATGAAGCAATCAGGCAAATAGGTGTAATTCTAAGAAAAAATGCCCGCTCTGTGGATATTCCTGCAAGATTTGGTGGCGAAGAGTTTACAATAATTCTTCCGGGGATTGATGTTGAAGGCGGAGTCATAGCAGCAGAAAGAATTAGATCCGCTATTGCAGAAGCTTCAGTTAAAGAATCCATAAACATTTCTGCAAGTATAGGTGTTGCGACATTTCTACGGCATACTGATTCTATTGCAGAGCTTCTTGAACTTGCAGATCAGGCGATGTATGCAGCAAAGAAAAACGGCAGAAATAGGGTAGAAATTGCTTGTCCAAGATGTGAAGAAGATGTCGACTGGCAAAGTCTTATCGTTAATTCATTTATAGACACACTTACTGCTCGTAATATACCTGCCGCTTCTAAAATTGTAAAGGATTTGCAATTAAACAAGCAGCATCAAGAAAACCTGCTTGAAATAATGCTTTGTATCCTTAATTCACTGGCTCAAACGCATATCAATGTATATAAAAGTGAGCATCTGGACGAAAAACTATTTTTGCTTGAACAATTTTCGGAAAAAGCAGGGCTGTCAAATGAAGAAATTGAAAAACTTAAAATTGCGAGCATTATTCATGATATAGGAAGTCTTCTTGTCCCGGAAGAAATACTTTTAAAACCCGGACCTTTAACGAAAGATGAAAGAAAACAGGTACTTGAACATCCTATTTTAGCGGCGAAAGAGATTTTAAGACCTGTAAAATCAACCGGATATATTCTGAATGCTATCGAACATCATCATGAGCATTGGGATGGAACAGGATATCCCGGAAATTTCTCAGGAAATAATATACCTAAAAGCGCAAGAATTCTTTTTATAATAGATGCATATTTTGCAATGATAAATGAAAGACCATACAGAAAAGCCCTTATTCCTGAAAAAGCTCTTGATGTGATGAGCAATGGTGCAGGTACAATATGGGATGCAAATCTTGCAGATTTATTTATTAATATAATTAAAGAAAAGATAAAAAAGGGTGTTAAATCTTTTTAGAATTCATTAAAAAACCGACCAACCCTATTGCGCCGATAACTATTCCTGTAAGAGCCAGGACTCCTGCTGTTGGATGGTGTTCAATCTGTTTTTTGAATTTATGCAGATATGGGTGTTTTGCCATGCCAAAGCCAAATTTATAGCCTAACATAGCTGCTAATTTTATGCCGGTTCCGGCTTTTCCCATCATATCCCGATAAGTCTTAAGGTCATCTGCTTTCATCATTACTAAATTGCTTGTTTTCATTAAATTTTCCTCCGTTAGTGTACAATATA
>DYOT01000019.1 GCA_020720345.1 Candidatus Caenarcanum sp. | reverse complement strand
TTTTTTATAATTTCCAAAAAGCACCGGGGTCCGCCGCCGATATGCTTCACTTCCGGGGGAAGACCGTTAGGCTCTTTTCCTACTGAAAAATAAGTTATTTCCTTATGGTTTTCCATAACCATTTTATAATCGCTCCCGTCAAACCCGGCTACCGAGCCAAATTCATCGCCTAAAATCAATATTTCCTTATCAAATATGCTATTGGGCTTTGCAATATTTTCCATAATCCATTTAACTGAATCCGATTTATCTGACAAACCCACTTCAATATGTTTTACATCGCTGGTAATTTTAGCATTTTTTAAACCTAAACTCTGTGCATTATTCTCCATTAAAGCAAATGCGCCCTTTATTCCTTCAGAAAAACCATGGTTTTTAAGTTTTTTTTCAGTTTCTACTATTAATTTGCCTATTTCGGATTTTAAAGGGTTTTCCCATTCCGGTATTAAATCAAGTTTTCGACGGTTTAGTCGGTCATAAATTAAGTTTAGTTTTATATTTTCTGATTTATTTTCAATATCATGCTTTGTTTTTTCTGCAATTTTATCCAATAGCCTATTTTCTTCTCCATTTGCTTTTAAACCGTAAAGTAAAACAGGTTGGGAATTTTCATCAAAATTATAAACTTCCGAGCCTCTATTTGTTAATATAAACAGGTTTTTTTTGTGTATTCCGCTTATATGTCTTGAAAACTGTCCATCTATGTTTTTAAAATTGGTTCCTGTTATGACCGCAATGCAAACCCCCTGCTCAAGAAGCTGTTCCAAAGCTGCTATAAGTTCAGGTATTTCGTCTTTTCTACTATTTACAACAGTTCCATCCCAGTCAAAGGCAATGATTTTATATTGCCTTTTCAATTCAGGGTATTTTTCAATATTGCAGGTTTGTTTTTTCATAAAATAAATAATAATTTATGCTTTAAGTCTTTAATAGTGCCAGTCAGGGAATTTAATTTTTCACAAAGGAGGATATTATAACCCAAAAAAAGAGGTAAAAATTATGGATAATAAAATATTTCAGCTTAAAAAAGAAGGCTTGAGTAACGATGAGCGCACAAATGCTCTGGATAATTTTGCTCAATATATTGATACACAGGCTAATCACTGGCTTGGTTATCAGAATATCCCAAAATTTAATTACAACGACGATATAAAAAGGTTTTTAAACAACCATTTAAATAATATCGGCGACCCTTTTGTTTCCGGAAACTGCACTATAAACAGCAAATCAATGGAAAAAGCTGTGCTTGATTATTATGCAAAACTCTGGAACGCAAAAACTCCACATAATCCGCATGATCCGGAAAGTTACTGGGGGTATGTTCTTACGATGGGAAGCACTGAAGGTAATCTTTACGGCTTATGGAACGCAAGGGATTATTTAAAAGGAAGAAAGCTTTTAACTGATCAGAATGAGGGTTCAAAATCAGAAACACACAGGACTCACTACTTGCGTGCAATTCCAAAAGAAGAAAATCTTAATGCTTACAGACCCGTTGCTTTCTTCTCGGAAGATACGCATTATTCAATTATCAAAGCCATGCGGGTTCTGCGAATTCCGACATTCTATGAGGTCGGCAAAAAACATTACCCGACTCATAACCCTTTAAGCAAATCGGGGAAATGGACTCATGATTTTTATGAAGTTCCTTCATTAAAGGGAAAAAATGGTCCCGGCAGTATTGATGTGGAAAAACTTGCCGTTCTTGTGAATTTCTTTGCCTCGAAAGGGCACCCTATACTTATTTGCTGCAATTACGGGACAACTTTCAAAGGGGCTTATGATGAGGTTAAAGCAATTGGCGAAAGATTAATGCCTATTTTTAAGAAAAACGGGCTTATAGACCGCAAGGTCGTTTATGGCGAAGAAGGACATACTGATACCAGAAACGGTTTCTGGATCCATGTTGACGGCGCTCTCGGCGCTGCATATATGCCTTTTCTGGAAATGGCATATATGCAAGGCAAAATTGATTCCAGCGGTCCGGTTTTTGATTTTCGTCTACCCTGGGTAAATTCTATTGTTATGAGCGGTCATAAATGGATTGGAACACCGTTTCCCTGCGGTATTTTTATGACAAAAGTTAAATATCAGCTTTTCCCGCCTACTGCTCCTGAATACATAAATTCTCCCGATACAACCTTCGCAGGTTCACGAAATGGATTATCTCCGATAATTCTTTGGGATTTTCTTGCCCGAAATTCTTATGAAGCACAAATAAACAGGGCTATAAGATGTGAAAGTCTTGCATCCTATGCTGAAGAACAGCTTAAATCAGTTCGGGCTTATCATCCAAGCTTAGATTTAATGGTTGAACGAACACCTATGGCGCTAACAGTACGCTTTAGAAAGCCAAATGAAAATATTGTATTTAAATATTCTTTATCCTGCGAAACCATTATAATTAACGGAGTTGAACACCATTATGCCCATATTTTCACAATGGATGCCGTAACAAAAGAATTGATTGATAAATTTATCAACGACCTAAGAAAGCCCGATGCATTTGAAACTGAAATACTTAAAGCAGAAGAAAAACCTTCAAAAATCCGTGTTAAAAAATCTGAAAAAATTTCATTTTCGTCAGAACGCAACAGGGGTTGGAGGTGATTTTTTAGCCGACAAGTTTCTTAACCGCTTCCAGTACTCTTTGAGGCTGGAATGGCTTTACTATAAAATCTTTTGCTCCTGCCTGGATGGATTCAATAACCATAGCCTGCTGCCCCATAGCTGAACACATAATAACATTAGCGGCAGGATTTGAAGCCATAATGTTTTTTAATGCTGTAACTCCATCACATTCAGGCATCGTTATATCCATAGTTACCAGATCAGGCTTGGATTTATTATAATGGTCCAAGGCTTCATTTCCATTAGCAGCTTCTCCCACGATTTCATATCCTGCTTTTGACAAGATATCCTTAAGGATCATACGCATAAAAGCCGCATCATCAACAATAAGTACTTTAGTCATTTGTTTTATTATCCTCCATTTTACTATTATAATTCCAATTCTTCTTGACCAATTAACTTTACAGAAAAAAGACCTGTAACTACGTCAAGTTTAAAAGTTCTTCCCTTGTTTCCGCCCGTATCGGCTTTCTTTATTTCTAATCCTTCTTTTGAAAGGACTGCTTTGACAGCAATTGTATTTCTCATACCAATATTTAAGATGTTGGAGCCCTGCTGAATATTAAACATTTGAGCCCCGCCTGCCATTTTCACTATCAGACGACTTTTAACAGCGCCCATTGAAATCATTTTTTTTAACATTTCAGGAATTGCCGTATCAGCATATTTGCCGGGTTTTTCCTCGTCTCTCTCAATCTTTCCACTGTCTGGCAAAACAACGTGAACCATTCCCCCAAGCTTTATCACAGGATCATAAATCCCAAGACCTATACACGAACCAAGACTTGGCGCAGCAAGAACAGTTCCGGGCTTTGAAGATATTTCCATTTGGCTCATTCCAACATTAATAATATTATTCATTACAATTTTAACCAATATTTGACATTAGTGAATCAATTTGACTATCCAAGTCAACCATATTTGAAATTAGATTTTCAATACCCGATGAAGTTGCATCAAGACCAAGATTTTCCAAAATCTTTATATTCATGCTATACATCATTCCATCATTTCCCAAGCCGGCTCCCAACATCATGGACATTGAGTCTGCAACGTGAACAATGCTCGCAAGTTTAATATCTTCACATTTTCCTTCTGCAATTTCAGGATTATGATGAAATTCTATAGTTTCCACGAGAACTTTGGGGAAATTCCATTTTAACGCAATTTTAGCGCCAATCTGAGAATGATTGTAGCCTAAAACCTGCGACTCCGCTTCATAAAAACTTATTTTTTCAGACTCAACAACTTTAAGAATCTTTTTATATTTGCTTTTTACATACTGATGAACAATCAGCTTGCCAATATCTCTTAATAATCCTGCTGTGAAAGCAAGTTCCGGATCTTTATATTTTGTAATTTCGGCCAGATATTTTGAATATACCGCACATGTTAAAGAATTTCTCCACAATTCCCCTTTGTCAAGGTCATACCCTTCAAGTTTTTTATTTAAAGAGCCTTTTGAAACTATTGCAAAAACAAGACTTTTTAATGTTTTAAACCCTAACCTTGTTATTGCATCATTTACAGAAGATATTTTTTTAGAAAAACCGTATTCAGCAGAGTTACAAAGCTTTAGTAATTGTGTAACAAGTGCCTGATCAGATCCAATTGTCTGGGATAATTCATTAATATCAACATTAAAATCATCAAGCAGTTTTGCAGCTTTAACTGCAATATGAAAATTATGCGGCAGTACATCAACTTTATTTATTAATTCATCTACATCAAGAACCATTGTTTAATATCCTTATTTCTAAACCCAGCTGAAAAAAGCTAGACTGCGCTTTTTACCTGCTTAATCGCTTCTGTCACTTTTTTAAAGGTGTCTACAGTTTTTTCTTCATTAATTGAAAGAAATTTTTCCGAATTTATAAGAATTAACAACCTATTGTCATGTTTTCCAATGCCCCAGAATATATCGCTATTTTCATCCATATCTATCGGCGGCGGTTCAATCTCGTTAACTTTTAAATAAATTACTTCATATACTCCGTCAACGATAAGACCTATGGTTTCATTTTCTACTTCAATAACCATAATTCTTTTTTCATTTTTTAAATTTTGAGCAGTCTCTTTAATTTTAAATTTAATTTTTCCGTCTATTACAGGAATTATATTCCCTCTTAAATTAATAACTCCGGCTACATATTTAGGAGATTTAGGTATTCTTGTAGCTTTTTGGGGTAGAACAATTTCCTGAACACAATCAATAGAAACAGCATATTCTTCATCACCCAGTTTGAATATGATGACCTGAATATCTTTTTGTCCTGATTTTATAAGTTCTTCAAGCATAAATTTTCCTTTAGATTAATGTATTAATATTGAGTATAAAAGCCACATCGCCGTTTCCAAGCGTGGTAGCTCCTGAAATGAAATTTTCTGAGCATAATTTTTTATTAATAGGCTTAATAACAATTTCCTGCTGACCGATAAGCTCTGATACAGATAAACCGCAGTATCGGTCGTGGCTTCTTACTATAACAACAGTAAGCGGTTTTTCACTATCTTCTTCGTAATCAGGAGTTTCAAGAAGTTCCGCAACGCGCATTAGCGGAATAGTTTTATCTCTAACAGTAATAACTTCTCTGTTCTGAATTTTCTTAACCTGTGCTGCAGGTATGTCAATAACTTCATTAATATAATTTAAAGGAAGTGCATAAGTCTCATTGCCTGTTTTTACAAGCAACGCCTGTATAATAGCCATTGTTGAAGGAAGTGTTATAGTAACAGTGGTACCTTTATCCACTTTTGAAGAAATGCTAGCTGTTCCTCCAAGTGTACTAACTTTTGACTTTACAACATCCATTCCCACTCCGCGACCCGATAAATCGGTTGCGACTTCAACGGTAGAAAATCCTGCTTTAAAAATCAGGTCAAAAATTTCGTTTTCGCTCATGGAACGAGCTGTTTCCTGAGTAATGAAACCTTTATCTATAGCTTTTTTCTTTATTTTTTCAGGGTCAATTCCACGCCCGTCATCAGAAATCCTGATTAAAATATTATCACCTTCACTTAAAGCAGATAATTCAATAGTTCCTTTTGCGGGTTTATCCTTTTTAATACGATCTTCAGGTGTTTCAAGTCCATGATCGAGTGAATTCCTGATTAAATGGACGAGGGGGTCGCCTATTTCGTCAATAACAGCACGATCAATTTCAATTTCTTTACCCTTAATAACCAGATTTACATCTTTATTAAGACTTTTTGAAATATCCCTTACCAATCGAGGAAATCTGTTAAATACTTGATCAATAGGCACTAACCTGAGTTTCATAACAATTTCCTGAATTTCGCCGGTTATATTTTCCATAAAGCCTGCGGCATTTATTAAATCATGGTTTGCAAGATCTCTCGAAAGCTGGAAAACTCTTGTTTTATTGATAACCAGTTCTCCAACAAGGTTCATAAGTATATCCAGTCTGCCTGAATTGACTCTTATTGTCTGGTTGGCAACCTTGGAAATTCCTTTTTGAACTTGTGCGCCATCTTCTTTTTTGTTTTCTTCGTTTGCTTCAGTTTCTTCTACTGTTATTATTTTTGAGCTTGCATCTTCCGATAAATTCTCGGCTTTTTGAGCTAAGCTGGATACATTTATAACTTCAACATTTGCAATCTCAGAGATATCAAGAAGTTTATTCTTAATTTCCTCGGTATCCTCTTTTGTAGCAAGTAAAACTTTTATTACATACTGGGAATCGTTCGTTTGCAAGAAGACTCCTGATTCTATTTCTTCAACTGTCGGGCAGTATTTAATTATTTCCCCCATATTTTCAAGGACAGAATTTACCATGTAGCTTCTTACGCCGGGAAGCACACATTCGTTAGCAATAGAAACGGTTATTTCTTTCGGGATTAATCCCTGACTTAAAGCTTCATCAATTACAGCTCTGTCGTATTCATTAAATTCCATTTTTTGACCGACTGATATATTTGACTGTTCAGAAGACTCGGAATTTATTACTGCCTTTAATTTTTCTACAAGTTCATTTACCAAATTATCCTTATTTTCTGTGCCTTTTTCTATAACACTGTCCACAAGGTTTTCCAGTTTATCAAGACAGCTAAACAAAATATCCACTATTTTGCCGTCAGCCTGTTTTTTTCCACTCCTTAAGGGTTCAAGCAAATTTTCCATGTTATGGGTTAAATCAGCTATATTATTAAACCCCATAGTTCTGGACATTCCCTTAAAAGTATGGGCAACTCTGAATATTTCATTTAAAATTTCAGTGCTTGCCGGAGCTTTTTCAAGTTTCAACAAATTGTCATTTAAAATTTGCAGATTTTCTTTAGATTCATCAATAAATAACCCTAAATATTGTTCCAGATTCAACTCGCACCTCTGTCCAACTATTTATTACAACATATTAAATAAATTATACTAGATTTTTCAGTCTAATCAAATATTATTTTAGGAATTAAGATTATAAGCATTATATCCATTAAGATTTAGTTATAAGATCATTCCAAATTTCTATAGTTTTTATACTTATGGAAAGCTTTCTGTCAATCAGGCTTTTTATTGTCATATCAAAGCTTATCAGCATTGCTTTATCCATATTTTTTGTTTCTTCAAGAACATTTGTAATTTTATTTATCTGTTCCGGCGGTCTTGTTTTCATTTCTATTTTATCCGCCAGATAAACAACTTTTTCCAGCAGACTCATATTAATTCTGCCTGTAGTATGGTACATTATGGCGTTAATTATATCTTCATCCTGAATGCCAAGCTCTTTCTGCGCAAGACATGCGCCAACAAAAGCATGAACAACTTTACGATTGTTTTTTATTACCTCCTCTACAGGAAAATTGTTTTCTTCTATAACTTTTAGAAGTTCTTCATATTTATAACATTTGGCGTTGTCATGAATAAGCGCCGCAATCGATGCTTTTTCTACATCCGCTCCAAATTCTGCAGCAAGCTTTTTTGCAGCCTCTTGCGCCCCAAGAGAATGAAGATATCTTTCTTCATTATGCCGGAGTTTATTTTTTATCCACTCATTAACATCTATTGAGTTTATTATGGTCATTTTGTTATCCTATGATGGTTTTTTAAGTATACAATAAAAAACACGCTAATAAAAAATTGAATGCCCTTAAATCCCAAAATGTCAAGACTGGAAAAACTTAGAAAAATATGGAAAAATATAATTATTGAAAATTCCCTGAGCAGTCGTTCAGTTTTGATCCTACATTTATGTTTAAGCGGGAGCTCTACTCTGGTAAGTATAGTGCCGTATACCTAACAAGCATTAGGAAACGAATACCTATACGGGGGAGCACCCACCTGGTGGAACACCGGGTTTCAAAACGTCGGCTGTTTAGGGATTTTTTAATGCAATTAAATTAAAATATTATTTAATTGCTGTATAATATTCTGCCTGTCTTTTTCAAATAAAATTCCTAATTGCTTTATTATAAATCTTTCATCAATACTAAAAATTTTTAAACGCACTACAGATGCTGTTGGCAAGCCTGCTTTATTTATATCGTCAATGATTATATCGTTATTCCAGTTGCTATTTTTTGCACTTGTAATCATCAACAAAACAAGATGTCCTGTATTGATTTGATAATCAGGTTTATTAATAACAAGAGCAGGTCTTTTTTTGTTAACTTTCCTGTCAGTAAATGGAAAAGGCACAAGGACGGTATCCCAACTATTATAAATCATTATAAGCCTCATCGTCTTCGGGATTATCCCATTCGCTTAGAGTAGATTCCAATGCTTTTGTATATTCTATATCGACAGGATTTATTTTTTTAATAACGACTTTGCCATTAAGTATTTCAAACGATATTGTGTCACCTTTTACAAGGTTTAAAAGCCTTCTGATTTCCTGCGGAATAGTTGCCTGATATTTTTGAGTTAATTTTGCCGTAGTCATTGCATTACCTCATTACGTAATACGGTATTACCAGTATAAGGCTTATTGAAATTAATTTCAATCTTTTAATTTATCAGAATTAAAATTACAGCTTGTTTTCCACTCCCGCACAGGTCGAGAAGAAAAAACTTTTCCTGATAATCGTGCCTCATGAGCCATCGACGCCCTGAGTCTTTCAGGAGTATTTATTGAATGACTTGTAATATCTTTCCAATAGTCAGTATCCGGTGCTATATAATGCAAGCATTCCATAGCGCGACTTAAAGAATCAGCTGCAAGCATTGATTCCTGTTCATTAGTTGAAAGAATCCCTTTTTGTATTGATATAGCATACTGTTTCAAACCTTCGTTTAACTTTATTGAATTACAAAATTTTGTGTCAATATAATTTTCTATATCATCGCGAATGCCGTTATTATTTAAATCATCACCTGATAGACTTTCTTGCCTGTTATTTTTCCCGTAAATAGCTATTGTTGCAAATGATAATATAATTCCAGCAACTGTTAATGTTATGATTATTTGTTTTTTCATATACTATTTCTTTTTAAGTTCAACCAGCTTTAAATACAGTTCTCTGAGCTGCTCTTCAGATGCATTCGCAGGTGCTTCTGTCATCAAGCATTTTGCCTGGCTGTTTTTCGGGAAAGCTATAACTTCCCTTATTGAATTTGCCTTTGCAAGAAGTGCGACAAGCCTGTCAAGACCAAGCGCAATACCACCATGAGGCGGTGTGCCATATTTGAAAGCGTTTATCATAAAGCCGAATTTTTCCTGAATTTCTTCTTCCGAAAGTCCCAGCAAGCCGAAAACTTTTTTCTGAAGCTCTGAACTGTGAATTCTGACGCTGCCGCCGCCAAGCTCATTGCCGTTATAAATTATGTCATAGGCATAAGCACGGCATTTTTCAGGTTCTGTTTCTAATAATGCTGCATCTTCAGGATTTGGAGAAGTAAAAGGATGATGAACAGCTGCAAGGGCATTTGTTTCGTCGTCTTTTTCAAACATAGGAAAGTCAAGAACCCATAATAGATTATGTTTTGCAACATCAATCAGGTTTAATTTTTCGCCAAAATGAAGCCTTAATCTTCCTAAAACGTCAAAAACAGTTTTATTTTTGTCTGCAACAAGAAAAACAATATCACCGGGATTTGCGTTTGCTCTTTTCTGGATTATAGCTGATTCTTCATCGCTTAAAAACTTTAATATCGGTGATTTAATGGTTCCGTCCATATTATAAGTAATCCATGCAAGACCTTTTGCCCCGAAAGAAACTGCAAGATTCCTTATATCATCCATATCTTTGCGGCTATAATCTGCTATCCCCTGCACGCAAATTGCTCTAACGCTTCCGCCCTTTTTTACCTGCTCGGCAAAAGCTTCAAAAGAGCTTTTTTCCATTATATCGCTTATATCAAAGAGTTTAAGGTCAAATCTTGTATCAGGCTTGTCAGAGCCATAAGCTCCCATAGCTTCTTTATAGCATAATCTCGGGAAAGGCGCAGAAACTTCAACGCCCGCCGCCTTAAACGCTTCAACGACAAGCCCTTCTGTTAAAGAAATTATGTCTTCCTGATTGACAAAAGACATTTCTATGTCCACCTGTGTAAATTCCGGCTGTCTGTCGGCTCTTAAATCCTCATCACGGAAGCATTTTGCAATCTGATAATATCTTTCGATACCGCCAACCATTAATAACTGTTTAAAAATTTGCGGCGACTGCGGCAAAGCATAAAATTTATTAGGCTGAACACGGCTTGGAACAAGATAATCCCTTGCCCCTTCAGGAGTGGTTTTAATCAATATAGGTGTTTCAACTTCTATAAATTCATGCGAATTCATGTAATTTCTTATATTTGTTGTAATTTTGTGCCTTAACAGCATATTATTAAGAATTTTTGGTCTTCTTAAATCAAGATATCTGTATTTAAGGCGCAAATCCTCATTGATTTCCTGTTCTTCGTCTATTATGAACGGAGGCGTTTCAGATTCGCTTAAAATCTCTACAGTATCAGGATAAATTTCAACACTTCCTGTAGCTAAATTAGGATTAGAAGTATCCTGAGGTCTTTGAGTAAGGATTCCTGAAACTGTTATTACATATTCACTTTTAAGCTGCTGGAAAACCTTGTGAATTTCAGTATTTTTTATAGGGTCAGCAACAAGCTGAATTATTCCGCTTCTGTCCCTGAGCTCCACGAATATAATTCCGCCAAGGTCTCTTACAGTAGAAACCCAACCTGCTACACTCACTTTATTAGTGGTTTCATTTTCTGAAAGTTGCCCACACCAGTGGGTTTTCAGTTTTGAAGAATCTGTATTCTGCATAATATTAAACATCACCATATTCTCTTCCGATTTCAAATATTTCTTTATTCATTTTTAACATAATTAGAGGCTACAGGTCAATTTCTGCATGAATATTAAAAATTCTTGTACTGTTTTATTAAGGAATACAACAAAATGTTATAAATAATCTATTATTCGTCCTGTTCAATTTCAAAGTGAGGCAGTTCAAAAGGTCTGTATTCAACTTTCTCATATATATAAGCAGCAACCATACCGGAAAATGCATTAAAAACAGCGCTTAACAGGGCAACAAAAAATACCATCATAAGTATAAAAATTAAATTATAACTGGCAACCATAGGAGAGCCTATCATGTCAAATTTATACGGATGTTTGCCAAAAAACAGGTCTATTAGAAACCAAACCGGAAGGCATACAACAGATGCCGCCACCAGTGAGATAAAACCCGAAACTGCACCGATAAAAACTCCGTCCTGAACTGTCAAAAATCCGACAAGATCCTTTTTTTTAAGATATATTATTATGCCTGCGCCAATTGCAATAAACAGCATAAAAAAAATAAGCGGGGTAAGAAACGGAATTAAAAGCAGAATTCCGGCGGCAAAACCGACAATAGCACTTAAAATAACTGAGGTTTTTAAAATATTTCCCATATAATTTACTCCGATTATTTTAGTGGAATTATATCATAAAACAGACTTTATGGATTGCACAGCTATATCTGTTAAATTATCTATTTCTTCTTCTGTTATCACATAAGGCGGCATAAAATAAATTACACTGCCTAAAGGTCTGATAATTGCCCCTCTTTTCAGGGCTTCCTTATATATTTTAAGTCCGATTCTTTCTTCAAAAGCGTAAGGTTCTTTTGTGGCTTTATTTTTTACAATTTCTACAGCGCCAATCATCCCAATATGTCTTATATCGCCAATGCAGTCAATGTTTCTAAATTTTTCCAGCGATGATTTTAATTTTTTAATTTTAGGCTGAAGAGATTCAATTATTTTTTCTTCTTCAAATATTTTAAGATTTTCTACCGCTACAGCTGCCGCAAGAGGATTTCCTGTAAAGCTGTGCCCGTGAAAGAAAGTTTTCATCCTGTCATAATCATCATAAAAAGCCTGATAAATTTTATCTGTTGTCATTGTTACAGAAAGGGGAAGATAACCGGCTGTTATGCCTTTTGCTAAACATATCAAGTCGGGAACAATATTTGCGTGTTCGTATGCAAACATTTTACCTGTCCTGCCAAAGCCCATTGCAACTTCGTCGTCTATAAGAAGAATATTATACTTATCGCAAAGCTTTCTAAGTTTGACTAGATATTCCGCAGGGTAAATAATCATGCCTCCGGCGGCCTGAACAAGAGGTTCTATTATTATTCCTGCTATTTCTTCGGCATATTTTTCGAGAATTTTTTCTACGGAATTCAAGCATTCTATATGGCATGAATTTTGTTCGCAATTTGCAGGGCATCTGTAACAATATGGAGAATCCGCCTGAAATACTTCAAACAGCAGCGGTTTGTATATTTTATGATAAACATCAACCCCGCCTACTGAAACAGCACCGAGAGTGTCTCCATGATAAGAATTTTTAAGGGATATAAATTTGTTTTTCTTCGGAAATCCGCTTTGCAGCCAGTATTGATAAGCCATTTTGAGCGCAACTTCCACAGCAGTAGAGCCGTTATCAGAGTAAAAAACCTTTGTTATCTTAGAGGAATTAGATTCTGAATCACCTTGGTTACTCGCCCTTAACGGCATTTCAGGGAAGCAAAGCTCCCCTTGCAGCCTCAGCTCGTAATCCGCAAGTTCAGAATGACAATTTTTATTAACCAGATTAACAAGCCTTTCAGCAAGTTCTATTGCAGGCTCATGTGAAAATCCCGCCAGTAAAACATGTTCTATTTTCTCTGACTGCTTTCTTAAAGCTTCATTAAGGCGTGGATGCGAGTGACCGAGAGTATTCACCCACCATGAAGAAATCCCGTCAATGTATTTATTGCCTTTTTTATCCCACAGATAAACGCCTTTGCCCCTGTCTATGATAACAGGCTCGTCAGTTTCGTAATCTTTCATCTGTGTAAAAGGATGCCAGATATATTTCAGGTCTTTTTTTACAAGGTCTTCGTAGTTGTTCATATTTAATAAAAATTAATATTTCCTGTTTTTTAGCAATTTTATTTTATCAGGAACATTAATAAATATATTGTTTTGCAAATAAAGAAAACTTTATGAATATTTCCAACACTACTATAAGACTAGCTTTAATTCCGGTTGAAAGAGAAATTATGAAAAAACCGGTAGAATATGCTGTTGCCATAAATAAAAACGGAAAACAAAGAGGATTTATAGGAAATGAAAGTCATGTAGACACTAAACCTCGTTGGTATAAAATTTTCTTCCCAAATGATAAAACATTGACCCATAATCATCCGAAAGCAAAGAAAAACACGTTGAGTTTATCTCTAAATGATATGTTTCATGGTATAGAACAAGGTTTTCAAGAAGTTCGAGCATTATCAGAAGATGGATATTGTGCCTTAGTTGAAATACCCAAAATGGGCATATTCAAAAAATTTAAATTGCTCAACAAATTGAAGGAATATGATAAAAATCTGAGTAAAGGTCAGGAAGAAACTGAAAAAGAAGCTATTAAACGCATAGGCAACTCATTAAAAATGACTATAGATCAAAAGGTGGAAGAGATAGTCAGGCTTATAGATAGTTATACCGCTAAAAACTTGAGAAACGTAAGAAAAATTCTTGAAAAAGAAGGATTTAAATTTCGTACAATTAAACTGCCTTAAATAATAATAGAAAATCAATAATGTCACCCTGAACTCGTTTTAGGGTCTATCCAGAAAAGTTTATAGTCTTTAAGTG
>DYOT01000018.1:630-13751 GCA_020720345.1 Candidatus Caenarcanum sp. | reverse complement strand
TAAATGCAATTTAATATAAAATCCATATTTACGTGTTCCTTAAAAATATCCCTAATTAGAGAAGGATTAGACTCGAGATTTTCTATTTTTGGCAGAATTCCTAAAATCTTTTCTCCTGAGATGTCTTCAATCATTTTTGGAGCGTTTTTAATGGCAATATCACACGTTTCTGGCGGATAACCAGAAATAATTACGCCTAATATTTTGATATTTTTGTTTTTTGCAGCTTCTATTGTTAAAAGAGTATGGTTTATTGTCCCTAAATCAGGTCTTGCAACTATTATAAGAGGTAAATCCAGCATCTTTATTAAATCTCTCATTAGAAAATTATTGCTTATCGGAACTAACAGCCCTCCTGCTCCTTCCACCAGAATAAAATCACATTTATTAGCTAATTTTTCATAATCATGCTTAATTTTAGCCGGATTAATAATTGTTCCTTCTAGCTGTGCAGCAAGCAACGGGGCTGCCGGTTCCTTAAAATTATATGAAACTCCAGTTAGAATTCCAGGATTTACAGATTTTACAAATTCAATATCAGCTGACACAAATTCATTATTAATTTCAACTGCGCCGGTCTGAACAGGTTTAAACACTCCGACAGAATATCCCATATTTTTTATTACGGCAGCAAGTCCCGCCGTTACTGTTGTTTTCCCAACATTTGTGTCTGTACCTGTTATAAATATGTTCATTTATAAAATCTCGACAATAATTTATACTTAATACTTACTATAAATTTAAAATTTGTCTGCCAATAAAAAAAGATTATAATACAATATTTTTATGGATACACAAAAAACAAATAGGAATATCATGAAAAATTTTCGCATAATACCGGCAATTCCACTTTTATTTATAGCTTTTGCTTTTTGCATAAGTCAGGCAAGCGCAACTCAACTTCCTCAACCAATAGCTGCATTTCTAAAATCAAAATTTCCCGGTGTGGAGATAAGGTTTGACGGGCTTATAGAATTGCCTGACAAAACAATTTATCTGCCTGTTCTGCCGCTTATGTACGGCAACGCTAAAAATCCGGCTGCTGTTGCTCAGACAATTCCCGCCAAAACTGATTTTTCCAAAAAACCCGATATGATACTTTTTGCAAATAATCTGGCATTGTTCAAAATAATTCAACAAAAAAATGGCGAGCTAACAGTAAATTATAGCCCTGCTATCCCTCTTAACGTAAAGCTCGGAATACTTCCGCAGGATTTAATAGTGCCGCACGGGCTTATATTGCCTACTGAACTTCGTGTAATACTGGGAGACCTGAAAGTCCGAATTAAAGCAAAAAAAGATGAAGATGACCTTGTTTTTTACGGAAATCCTTCTGAATATAACGAAATAAAAGCCGGTTTATTAACCGGAAAAACAGAGCTCAAACAAATAAAAAGCTTACCGGAGCTTGATTTTTTAAAGAATAAAGCTCTTTATTCTTCCAGTTTTCGTGAAAACACTGTGGATATAATTGATTCACAGACAGGAAGAACAAAAAAAACTATGAAACTGCCTTCATTCCCTTCAAATATGGTGCTTACTCCCGATGAAAGATACCTTCTTATATCTTTAATGTCAATAAATAAAGTACTTGTTGTTGATACATTCAGCGAGCTTTTCCTAAAGGAAATTGAGGTGGGGAAAATGCCTGCATCTATACTTATGTCTCATGGTTTGAATAAAGCCTATATTGCCAACAAGTTATCATCAAGTATTTCAGAAATTGATCTTGATAATATGATTGTTAAAAAAGAAATTCCGGTTTTAGGAACTCCTGATAATTTGGTCTTTACTGAAAACAAGCAAAATATTATTTATATTGACACTACATCTGGAAATATTTACAGCTTGAATCTTGAAAAAGAGCTGTGTACTAAAATTTTACAGATTAATAATGTTTCTAAATTTGCTCTGAACAGAAATTGTCTGTATATTTTATCTCGCAGCGATAATGAGATTATTATCTATGATTATGCCAGCAAAACAGAATCAGCAAGGGTTAAAGTTGGACAAAAGCCTGTAGATTTACAAATATACGAAAAAAGAAACGAAATTTATGTTCTTTCTGCCGGTTCTGATGAAATAAACATAATTGACATGATTGATTTTAAAGTTAAGAAAGATATTAAGCTCGATACGGGCGGTTTCCCTAGCAAAATTACTTTAATTCAAAAAGAAAACAAAGCACTAATTACCAATCACGACACTTATCAAATTGTTGTATATGATATTAAAAAAGAAAACATTCCGGGGTTCATTCCGGTAAGTAAAACCATAAACTTTCTACAGGTTTCAAGATAATCAACGGATGAAAAAATTTTTTGCACTTTGCTTAATTGCAACAATATTTCTATCAGGCTGTGTATCAAACAATACAAACCGCACAATAATTAAATTTTCAAGCTGGGGCTCTCAATCAGAAATTTCTATAATAAAACCGCTTTTAGAAGAATTTGAAAAGCAAAATCCTGATATAAAAGTGGACTTCATACATATTCCCCAAAATTACTTTCAGAAGCTTCATTTGCTTGTTGCGTCAAACCTCACTCCTGATGCGGTTTTTATAAACAACCTGAATTTGCCTATGTACGCAGAAAATGGGATTTTCAGGGATTTATCAAAATATTTAGATAAAAATGTTTTTTTCCCTGAGGCTTTAGAAGCTTTTCGCTACAAAGGGAAGCTTTACGCAATTCCACGTGATGTCTCAAATCTTGTTGTATATTACAACAAAGATATTTTTGACAGGAATAAAATACCTTATCCCGATAAAAACTGGACTTTTAATGAATTTCTGCAAACCTGCCGCAGAATTACAAAAGATCTGAACAACGACGGAAAAACAGATATTTATGGAACAGGCTTTGAGGAAGCTCCTCTTTTCTGGCTTCCATGGCTTTGGAGCAATGGAGGCGGGCTTATCAGCAAAGATCTGAATTCCGTTATCATTAACAAGCCTGAATCAATAGAATCTTTACAGTTTTATACGGACTTAAGAAACAAATATCATGTGGCCCCTTCAAAGAGCGCAGCAGGAAGTTCCACGATGGCGCAGCTGTTTATTCAGGGGAAAATTGCCATGCATATCAGCGGCAGGTGGAGCACTCCTAAATACAGAAAAGATATTGGTTTCAATTGGGATATTGCAAGATTTCCAAAAGGAAAAGCCGGTTCAATAGTAGATTGCGATTCTTCAGGCTGGGCAATAAGTTCCGGGTCAAAACATCCTGACAAAGCATTAAAACTCATAAAATTTTTTGCCGGCAGACAATCAATTGAAAAATTTGCAGAAAGCGGGCTTATAGTTCCTGCAAGGATTGACGTAGCCAATTCTGATATTTTTCTCAATAAGAATATCAAGCCTGAAAATTCTAAAATATTCATTGATATAATTCCCGATTCAATGCCTACACCTGTTACAGGGAATTATCAGGAAATAACTGATATTATTAATAATAAATTAGAACCTTTGTGGAGCGGAGACAAAACAGCCCGACAGGTTGTTGACGAAGATTTGGTTAATTTGCTTCGCCAATAAAAAACCCCGTACATAAACGGGGAAGAAGAGATCATGAGGCAGATTTTGTTTTGATTTTTCACATTAATTACATTACAATTTCATATTATAAAAATTGCAATAATTAAATTAATTACTTATAAAAATAAAAATTATTCCTTCTTTAAAAAACCAACGAAAACCAATCCCGACTGAGAGCAATAATATGCAATCAGCGCTTAATTTATAATACTCATTAAAAAAATTCTGACTATTAGTCTTAAGAGCTATAAATTATTAATTAAAATAATAATTTATAACAGAAATTTATCGACTTATCTGCCGCCACCTGTGCCATAACTGCAATTTCTCTGTATAGCCTTATCCACCAATTGTTCTGCGGATTGCATCTCGGCTTCAGCCATTTTTAATAATCCCTGATATCTTACAAGCTCAGCCTGAATCTTTTTATCCATTACCTGAAGTTTTTGCCTTCTGGCTTCAATCATTCTTGATTCCGGGGAGTCAGGATCTAAATCAGTTGAGATGGTAATCAGCGCACCACCTTGATCAGCAAGCTGGGTTTGAGTCTGCATTAAGGTCTGGATCTGATATTCAAGATCCATTGTCCTCATTTTTAAAAATTGTAGTCTGATTATGCCTGAGACGAGTCCCATTTTTTGCTCCCCTGTTGTTAGTAATTTACCTTAGATGATTCAGGTTTTTGCCTCCCTTGAAATTATAAGGATTATTCTGCTGAATTACCTGTTCCATGCTATATATTCTATAGTGCATTATTTGAACTCTGTTTTTGAGATTTTTTAGCCTCTGCTTTGCCATTATGAAGCCCTGAACTGAATTCAGAAAATCAACTACCATATTCATCATAGGGTTTTTACGCTTAATAAAAGAAGTGCCAACTCTAAAAAAGCTTGCCCAGTCTTGAATTTTATTATTTATACCTGTAGCGATAGCTGACATTTTATTCAAGTACTCCTTTTAATAATTCCAAAATATCCCTTTAATAATTTCGATACCAAATTAAATTTATGTATAAACAGACTTTTGCCTGTTATATATATAAAAACAACTTGAAAGTGGAAATTTACTTTTTTTTGTAAATTTTTGTAAATTTTTAGAGCTAAAACTACCTCATGAAATTTATATTTTTACTTTGAAGAAGAGACGACTCCAAATTTATCAGTTCACGCTTCCTTTCCAACTTTTCTTTATTAAAAATAACCGCTTGATTCATTTCTTTCTTTTTTCCGAAAATTTGTAACGTATCTTCAAATAAATTTTTTGCATCATTAAAAAACATCCATTGATTAGAAAATGTCCTGCAAATTGACCTGACATACAACCTGATATTCATTCTACATTTCCTGTATGGCTTTAGAATCAGCCTCAATACCAGTCTTAAGCATTTTTCTTACAATATCACCCTGAGTATCAAGCTGTTTTACAACAGTTTCTATGTTTTTAACTTTCATAGATAAAATGGAATCGGCATTGTTAATGATCCTGCCGGTTGTAGTTTGATAAGCTGTCAATACAGCTCCTGCATAACCTGTTAATAAATTTGCTGAAGTGCCTGCAACAAGTCCAAATGGTCCAAAATATGGAGCGACAGAACTTATAAGACTGCCTACTCCGCCAATTACACCTGCTGTCGGTAAAACATAATCAGAAAACTTGCCTGACGCCGCACTAACACCGGACATAAGATCGCCGCTCGGCATATACGAATTTCCTGAAACTACAGAAGCTGCACCGCCTGTCGGCATGCCTCCTACGGTAAAATCATCTGAAAGTGAGCTGAATGTGTTTCCTATTCCCATTAGTAAAGGCAAGCCAAGTGTCCCTATCGCGGCTGCGCCTCCTGATGGAAAACCGGGATAACTACCCATGCTTCCCATTCCAAATGCTGATTGAGCCGTCGGAACAGATGCATTACTTCCCGGAAGAGGAGAATAATACGAAGTACCGGGTATATTCATTGACGAATTGCCTAAAATAGGCATAAAAGATGTTGGTGCTACCATTCTGGCAAGATTAAGCATAAACGAACTAAGCGCACCATAACCCCCTGAAGCTCCAAGGTTTGGTCCGCCTACTGTTAAATCTCTAATTCTGTCATAAGTTTCGAATAATTCTGCTTTTGCCTGTGCGCTGGCTATACCCATTTGGTTCGATATTACCAGCATACTGTCATTATAATACGTCATTTTCCCTTTTCCTTCACCTAATTTTTACTATTGCGAGCCTTAAGCAAATGTTTTGAATGTCATTTCTATGTTTTTATCTATAACCTTTTTAACAGCGTCCATTTCTGTTACAACTTCCTGGTGCTGTGTATCAACGTTTTTAAGATCAAGTTCAAGATTTCTGTCTACTGATTGCGCAAGTGCAAGTTGGGCTTCGATTACATCATAATCAGTAGGATTAACAAGAAGCCCGGCGCTCTCTTGTTGCGCAAGCTCAGTCATCTCCTCGACGATATGTTCCATACCATATGCGTTTATAGTTCTTTCCTGGTTAAGTTGCTGTCCCTTGAATTCTATGTCGTTTTGTCTTGCGGTTAATGTTAAAAATCTTGCGTGACTGGCTGCTAAACCCATCGTTAATGCCTCCATTGTTTATAAGTCGCTTAATTAATATATCGGCATTATTAGTTCGTTCTTTAATTTATGTTTAAAGAATTGCGTTTTTCAGGTAAAATTTAAAAGAATTTATTCCCTTCCAAATGTCAGAATAATAATAATTCCAAGGATTTCAACTAATTTAGCAAATTTTAAAGATATGTTTACATTTCTTATAACTTCTAAAATAATATGCAATTAAGGACATTAAAAATTGAAAGCTTATATATATAACAACAAATACGTTTTAGACTCTGCCGATATAGAAAAACCTGAATTAACAGGTTTAGGCGCAATCGTCAGGATTATCGGGTGCGGCTTATGCGGTTCTGATATCGTAAAACTCAAGCATAACAAGGCTACAGAGGGCAATGTTCTCGGGCATGAAATTGTCGGTGTTATAGAAGAAATAAACACAAATACAGGCTTTAAAGTCGGTAACAGAATTGTTTCCGGTCATCATGTCCCATGCTACAAATGCGCTTATTGCCGGAACCAAAGCTATTCAATGTGCTCTGAATTTAAGTCCTCAAACATCATACCGGGCGGCTTTTGCGAGTATATTTATCTGTCTGAAAAACATCTCGAGGATTCTGCACTGATAATACCTAAAAATTTATCTGACTTGCTGGCATCATTCACCGAGCCTGTGGCTTGCTGTTTGCGGGCTGTCAGGCGTTCCTGCATAAAAGAGGGTGATTCTGCACTTATAATAGGGCTTGGCTCTATAGGCTTATTAATGGGGCAGGTGTTAAAATCATTTGGCGCTTCAGTTACAGGATGCGATTTACTCGATGAGCGTGTAAACCTTGCTCTGGGATTGGGTTTTGATGAAGCATATATGGAAATCCCCAATGATTTAGCTGAAAGTTTTGACAAGGTTTTTCTGGTTTCCGGCAACGAAAAGACAATCCCTCTCTCTCTCAAGTATGTAAGGGATGGCGGAACTATTAATGTCTTTGCCAGCGTAGAGTCTGACAGTATAGGATTCCCTAATAACGAAATATATTACAGGGATTTGACTGTTTTTGGCAGTTATTCCCCTGCTTCTTTAGATTTGCGAAATGCGCTGACTCTTCTAAAAAAAGGCTTAATAAAAGTTGATGAGCTGGTTACAGAATACCCCTTAGACAATATAAATCAGGCTATTGAAGATACTGTTTCCAACAAAATCATCAAGGCGTACATTAAAATTGGCTCCTAATTCCAGAACTTCCAAAAGTTTTTTATAAGTTTTTCCGATGTGCAATATTTTTTGTATTTCTCACATTATTCATTTCTTTGCTTTTTTAGTTGATTTTATTGGCTTAATTGGCGGTGCGCAGTGCGCACCCTACTTGTTATTCTCTTTTCTGGATAGATGCTGCAACAAGTTCAGCATGACAAGGGGGAGTTCAGGATGACAGTTCTACTATTAAAACCAATTGCGAAAGCAATAAAATTTTGTGATAAAATTCAAGAGCATGAAAGATTTTAAACAAAAAATACATAATATTTTAAAGAAGGTTAATAAACCTTCAAGGTATATAGGGCAGGAAGTTGGCAGTTTCAACAAAGATTGGGATACGGCAGAGGCACGTGCAGTGCTTGCTTTTCCCGATTTATACGAGATTGGTATTTCTAATCTTGGTCTGAGAATTTTATATGACAAAATAAATAATTATAAAGAAAGAAATTTGCTTGCGGATAGGGTTTACGCGCCGGAAGTTGATTTTAGGGATGAGTTGAAAAAAAATAATATTCCTCTCTACGGATTGGAAAGTTTTATGCCTATAAAAGATTTTGACTTAATGGCCTTATCTCTACAGTATGAATTAAGCTATCCGACTATACTTGCCATGTTTGAAATGTCTGATATACCTATAAAATCTATAGACAGAGATGAATCTCATCCTATAATTGCCGCAGGAGGTCCGGGGAGCTATAATCCAGAGCCTATTTCTGAATTTATAGACGTTTTTTTGATTGGCGATGGCGAAACAGCAATTATCGAAATTATGGAAGAAATTTGCAGTGCAAAGGCTCTTGGTTTATCAAGAGAAGAAACTTTGAGAAGAATTGCTGGCATGCATGGGTTTTATGTACCATTGGTGCATTGTCATTGCGAGGGCTTTAGCCCAAAGCAATCCAAAAAATTAAATAATGATGTTTGGATTGCCGCGTCGGACTTTTCGAGTCCTCCTCGCAATGACAAGGAATTTAGCATAAATAAAAGAATTGACGATATAGATAATACAGATTTTCCGGTTAAGTTTCCTGTTCCTTACATGCAAGCTGTTCATGATAGGGCAGTTGTTGAAATAAGGCGAGGATGCGGTAGAATGTGCCGTTTTTGCCAGCCTTGTTTTGTGAATTTGCCTGTAAGAGAACGTTCTCCCGAACATATAATTGAAATTACCGAGAATGTCCTTCAAAATACCGGATATGACGAGTATTCGCTTTTGTCTTTGTCTTCCAACGATTATCAAAACATAGAAAAGCTTGTCAGTATTCTTAACCAAAAACATGCCTGTTCAGGCGCTTCTATTTCTCTTCCCAGTCAGAGAGCGGACAAATTTAGCCTTGAGCTGGCTGAGCTTGTTCAGTCAGTAAGAAAAAGCACCGTTACTTTTGCGCCGGAAGCCGGAAGCCAGAGGCTTAGAGATGTTATAAACAAAAATTTAAATGAAGAACAAATTATTGACGCTGTTCTCTCTGTTTACAAGGCAGGATGGCAAAATGTTAAGCTGTATTTCATGATAGGGCTTCCTACTGAAACTTACGAGGATTTAGACGGCATAATCAATCTATTAAAAACAATTAAAGACAGGGCGAGAATACTCAAAAACGAGCTGCGTCTGAAAAAATATTTAACTATCACCTGCACTATGTCTATATTTGTTCCGAAACCGTTTACCCCTTTCCAGTGGTGCGGACAGGATAAAATGGAAGTAATTGAAGAAAAAATTAGATATATTAGAGAAAAAATTAGACATGTGAAAGATGTGAAGCTTAATTTCCATGACAGTTTTTTATGCAGTCTGGAAGCAGCCTTTTCCAGAGGCGATAAGAGTTTAAACAGTCTTGTTGAACATGTTTACAGGCAAGGGTCTTATCTTGACGCATGGAGAGAGCATTTTAACAAAGCAATATGGATTAAAGCCGCTGAATCTTTATCTATTAATTTTGATGATTTTGCCAGCAGGGAATTTAATGTTGATGAAGAACTGGCATGGGATTTTTTAAATGTCGGTGTTGATAAAAATTGGCTTATTGCGGAATACAAAAAGGCTCTTGAATCTGAAAATTCTGTGCCTTGTGGTGAAGCTTGTTCAAATTGCGGAGTTTGCGCTGAATTTGATGTACAGCCTTCTTTGAAATCCCAGAAGTTAGATGATTGTCATTGCAAGGGCTTTAGCCCGAAACAATCCAAAGAAAAAACAGACGAAAATTTTTGGATTGCTTCGTCGGCAGCACAGCTGCCTCCTCGCAATGATAATGCAACGTTAAAAGAAAATAATCACAGATACCGCTTGAAACTTCAGAAAATTGGCGATTTGAAGTATATTTCCCATCTCGACTGGAAAAAGCTTGTTTACGGCGCTATAAGAAAATCGGGCATAAAAATTAACTTCACTCAAGGATTTAACCCTTCTCCTAAGTTTGCACTTGCTATCGCTTTGCCGCTTTTTATTGAAGGAAAAGAAGAATTTGCAGATATTGAGCTTAAAGAAAAACTTTCACCGGTAGAAATAAAAGAAAGGATCAACGTTTTTTTACCTGAAAATTCCAAAATCCTTGAAATTGTTAATATTTCTAAAGCAGAAATATCTATAGATAAAACAGTTTCATGGGCTAAATATTCAGCTTTGCCGGCTGATTCAAAAATTTTTGAAAATATTAATATTAAAAGTATTGTCAAAAATCATTTATTGAAAGAAAATATAATAATAGAAAAGAAAAATCATTCCGATAAAAAAGGATTGAAAACAATTGATATCCGACCAGCAATTCATTCATTGATTGTTGATGAATCAAATGGTCAGTATAAATTAAGTTTTATTCTAAGAGCTTCCAATTCCTGCGGCACATTAAGAGCTGATGAATTCCTTGAGGGACTGGCGGTAAGCAATGCGGGACTGACAGCAAACGATGCGGGACTGGCAGCAAGCAATGACTGTAGTGAAATAAACTCAATTATACCTCCTGAAATCGAATGGAACATAGTTAGAGAGAAGCTGCTAGACAATGAATTCAGGGAATTATTTTAAAAGATTTACACGTTTAAAAGTTTTATAAGTTTTGTATATGAGGAAATTAAATAGTTATGAGCAAATCCATTGTTATTTCAGAGCGCGATAATATCGCTGCGGTTTCTGAAAATGGAAGGGTCCTGGAATTTTTTATTCATCGTGGGGACATTTTATTAGGCGACATTTATCTGTCTAAAGTAGAAAATATTTTACCAAGTATTGATGCGGCTTTTGTCCACGTAGGAAGTGATAAAATGGGATTTCTCCATGCTTCTGACGTTACCGGAAGAGGCGCTCTGAAAGATAAACTTAAGCCTAAGCAACATATCATTATTCAGGTAGTTAAAGAACCTACTGGGCATAAAGGTCCAAGGGTAACAATGGCTATAAGCCTTCCCGGAAGATTTCTTGTATTAATGCCCAATGAAAAAGGAATTAATGTAAGCAAGAAAGTTTCTTCTCCAAAAGAACGAGCAAGACTTAAGTCAATTGTCAGCCTTTTAAAGCCTGCCGGAGTTGGAATAATTATTAGAACTGAAGCAGAAAATCAATCTGAATCTGAAATTCAGGAAGATCTTGAGTATTTGCTTGAAAAATGGAATAACATCGTTACAACTTCTGATACTGTAACCCCTCCAAATCTGCTTTACAGAGATCAGGATCTGCTTTACAGAGTCATAAGAGAAGCATGTACGGAAGATATCGGCGAAATTGTCCTTGATACTTCTTTTGGTTATCACAGGACAACCCAGCTTATACAAAGCTGGAACATATCTCATCCCATAAATATATCTGTACACAAAGGCACGGATTCACTTCTTGTGAATCGGGGCATAGATAAAGAAATCAGAACAGCCCTTAATACGAAAGTTTCACTTCCCAGCGGCGGATATTTATATATTCAGACAACTGAAGCATTGAGTGTAATTGACGTAAACAGCGGTAAATTTACAAGTTCCGCCACTCAGGACGAAACAATCAGAAAAACCAACCTTGAAGCTGTTGATGAAATTGCAAGGCAGTTAAGGCTTAGAAATATCGGCGGTATGATAATTATCGACTTTATTGATATGGAAAACAGAGTCGACAAACTTGCTATACTCGAAGAATTTGAACTTGCGCTTGAACCCGATAAGTCTAAGCCTCAAATTGGTCAGCTTTCCGACCTCGGGCTTGTGGAGCTTACAAGACACAGGCAGGGACAGAGCCTTGCGGAAATATTTACCAAAAAATGCCCCGCATGTAATGGAAATGGAGCCGTTATTGAAGAATTTAACTTTTCTGCACCTCCTCAGGAAGGTGAAACAATTGTTAAAACTTCCAAGCTTAAATTCACCAAGCCAATCGGCAATAAGCCTCCTTTAACTATTAATGATTCAAGAAAACAAACTCACAGTACTGTTCAAAATAAAATAACAACACACAATATAACAAAAAAAATAGAAACAAGTCCTTCTCTTGCGGCTTCTGCGGAAATTAAACAGCAGCAACCTGAACAAAAAGCGACTTTTATACTTAACAATGAGCATATAAATAAGTTTTTCTCGGAATCTTCTTATATTCCGAACGTTTCAAAACTTATAAGATATTATGCTATACCTTCAGGAATAGTAAGGAATTATCTTGGCAGAAACTTTACACCTGATGTCTTTACTATATTACAGGAATTAGAATCAACAGGACATACGGCAGCCCCAGAAACAAGACGAACTGAACATGCTGTTCCTGGACAAAATATTTCAGAACCTCAGCCTGCACCTCAGACTGTAGCAGAACCGATTAAGCCTATGCCTCAGAACATATCAGAACCTCAGATTGTGCAGGAACCCGCTAATCCCATAATTTCTGAAAAAATTCCTCAAAAAAGAGGCATAATCAGAAGACCGATGAAACCCGGCGGAAAACCAACAGGTCAAAGAAAAGATCAGCCTAAACCACCAGATAATAACCAATAAAGTTATACCAGTAAAAACTGAGAGCCTCGAATGAAACTCATAAATAAACTTATAGTTCTAATTATTTTACCGGTACTATTTGCTTTACTTATAATCCCTATTAATAGAGTTATATGCTCTGAAAATGGTTTTAATCCCAGATCTCAGAGAAATATTGCTGCTCCCGAACATAATAAAGTATCTCGTTCTTCTGCCGGCATGCGCAGGCATACAGACAACAATTATTCACTTTTTCAGCCAAATGAGATGGATCAACCACAAAAAAATAATGTAAGACAAAATCAGACGAATACCCAGCCGCCACCACCACCTCCTCCGCCTATGCTTGAACCACCTCCAGAGTTTGCACCGAGGCAAAAACCTGCTGAAAACTTTTTTCCTTTTATTTTAGATATAATCAAATGGATTGTTGTTGCATTAGCTGTAATTACGGCTATTACAGGCGTAATTTTTATACTTAAAAAGATTAAATTTAAATCAGTAGTCAAGGTACAACCTCAAAAGAGGAAACGCAAAGACTCTGCTAAATCCAAAAGCGAACCGGAAACCATAAGTGAAGCAGTCTCCTCTTTTGTAAAGCACAGAACCAGAAATTCTTTCTGACCCCTTTAAATAGGTAAGGTGGAGGCTTCCACTGATTATTTAAGAAAGGTGATGACCATCACCATAATCCCATAATAAACAGTGGTATAAAGGCTTGAAGCGATTACTTAAGAAAGGTGATGACCATCACCATAATCTCATAATAAACAGTGGTATAAAGGCTTGAAGCGATTACTTAAGAAAGGTGATGACC
>DYOT01000018.1:0-530 GCA_020720345.1 Candidatus Caenarcanum sp. | reverse complement strand
ATCACCATGAATATAAAAATTTTAGCGGTAGGCAAAATTAGGGAAAAATACCTTAAAACAGGGATTGATGAATTTCTTAAAAGGATTCAGCCTTATTCTTCTATTCAGGTATTTGAAATTTCTCCAGATAATCCTGATATTGAAACTGAAAAAATTCTTAAACAGCTCGGGGATAATTCATATTTTATTGTCCTTGATATAAAAGGAAAACATTTGTCTTCTGAAAATTTTGCGGAAAAGATAAAAGAAATTTCATTAAGCGGTGTTAACCAGCTTGTGTTTGCTATTGGCGGGGCAGACGGGCTTTCTAATGAGGTTAGGGGAAAAGCTGACTTTTTATTGAGCATGTCTTCTATGACTTTTCCTCACCAGATGGCTAGACTTATGCTTATTGAGCAGGTTTACAGGGCTTTCAGGATTATTAACAACGAGCCTTATCATAAATGACTACTTTTTTGATTCTGTATAGAGAAATTTTTTATATTTGAGGGTTGAATAATGGACAAACATAAGTTAGATTAGTGTTATCT
>DYOT01000220.1 GCA_020720345.1 Candidatus Caenarcanum sp. | reverse complement strand
GTCTGAAGTATAATATGCCGTAGAAATCGGACAGAAAAAAATATAAGTTATTATCCTTTTGCACCATTCTTCCTTTGTTTTTCCGCTTCTTTTAAATTCCGCTACTTTTTTTGACCAGTATTTGTGGCTTTCTGCTGTGTTCATATATTAACTCCTTTTCGGAGTTAATTATTTCATCCTTTCTTCAGTTTTTCTACGTGGGGACTATTTGACGCTTACTTCATTATTCTCTCTTTTTCCTCTTTGGTTAGTTTTGTAGGTTTGGGGCTGTAAGCCCATGCATAGCCTTTTCTAGCCATTATTAACTCCTTGTTTTCACTTTAAGCAGCACTTTTTGTATTTTTTACCACTACCACAGGGACAAGGGTCGTTTCTGCCAACTTTTTTATCTTTGACAACAGGTTCCTGAGCTGTATATTGAATTCCATTGTGGTGAAAGAGTTCGTTATACCTCGGTTTTGGCGTAGTTCTTTTTTCCCTGAATCCCATAAAGACTTCTACATCTTCAAGGTCTCCTGTTACTCCAAAACTTACAATTCCTTTCTCATAAGCCTGTCTGATGACGTCTATTGAATTTACAGCTTTTAAATCAGCCAAATATGAAACAACAAAGCCGTTTAAATCAAGGTAATCTTCTGTTGCCTGTTTAAGATAATCGCTTAAAACCTTAATGCAGTCATCTTTTAGCTCTGGATTTTTTTGAGCAATGCATTTAAGTCCATCTGCAATAGTAATCCTTCCCATTTTAGGCTTTGAATTGTCAAAAAGATAATTCTTTAACGGTTCGATTGCATCTTTTCCAATCATGGCAAATACTTCGGGAATTTCTTCATGTCCCCAGTCGGTGTATTTATCATCATCAAAACGGGCTGTTAATGGAATAACAGCTTCTTTTGCCCTGAGTTGCCCCAGCGCCCTCCACGCATTAGCCTGTCCCCAGCATTTAATGTCGTCTTCAGAGTCAAAACCGTATTCTTTATCCTTAAGGAGTTCTATTAACTCAGGTATATCCTGTTCAGTTATCCCTAAATCTTTGTAATTTAGCCAATTTTCAGTGTCAGGCTCGCCTAATTCAGTTAATTTCATTATATTTTCACTGTATTTCATAGGTAAAACTCCTTTTTCCGTAGTTAGAAACTTGTCGGGACTGTATTTTTTCATCTCTTTGGATAATTCCCTGTGGTTTGGCAGTAGTGTACCAAGAAAATCGTAAAATTTTGAACTGTGGTTCTTTTCTTTAATATGAGCAAGCTCATGAAGAATGATATAGTCGATAAGCTCTTTTGGGAGACGGATTAAGTGGACATTTAGCTTTATTCTGTTGTCCTGCATACACATTCCCCAGTGGCTTTTAACATCAACAAGGGTAAATCCGTTATATTTCAGTCCGGTTTTTTTCGACCAGTATTCAAGCCTTTGGGTTAAATACTCTCTGCCTTCAATTTTTAAAGCCATACCGATGCTTTTTCGGATGCATTTCTGGACAAAATCGTCGGTTATATCCCAGTTTTCGTAATAATAAATATTTATAATATTATCTCTAATTTTAGTTTCAAAGCGTTCTCTGGAGTAGGTATGGAATTTTAGTGTATGTTTTTCGGTTCTAAAGTTTGTGTTTTCATCTATAATTTCTTTTTTGATTTCTTGTTTTCTGGCGATTTCAAGTTTTTCTTTTATCCACTCCTGTTGCTCTTTTATGAGCTTTTCAGCATGGTTAAAATCGGCATTAGCAGGCATAGAAACCCATACAATGCCCGGAGGCTTTATTTTAAGCCTTATATTTTTATTCCGACAGTTTTTTTCTATTTTAATTTCGCCTATATCCGGTAATGTTAGTGTTTTTGATTTACTGGAATTAGTCAACATATTTTTTCCCTTTAAGCTCCTGCGGAAGAAAATCCTGCTTAATTTCAGGATTATCATGCGAACAAACATAATCTGTGCCAAAACCGTATTGTGCAGCACCTTTGTAATGAGAATCCCTTAGATGCATCGGTACAAGATAATTTTCTCCTTTCTAATTCATTTAATGTTATACCATTATCAGAAAGAACGGAACAGTTAGATAGAGATCGGATAGTTTTATAAGACTTGAAATTGGTCGTATTCCGGCATGTTTTCTGGATAACAAAAGGCTTCTTTCATGAAATTGTTACAATATTTGGGTTTTTAAGAAAATTGTTGCCGCAAGATTTTTGAGCAAAAAAATTATAAATACCGGCATTTTATACTGCCTCAAAATTAAATTTAGGATTTTTCTTGAATTTTATAAAGGCAGTATGCGAAGCAGGAGTGCCGGTTTTCCGGAAACAATTTTTTAAAATTTCAATATTAACCCCAAAAAATTCCTTTTG
>DYOT01000017.1 GCA_020720345.1 Candidatus Caenarcanum sp. | reverse complement strand
TTGCGGATAAAACTCAATTTTATTTTCATGCCACATAAGGAACTTTTGGTTGTTACCTATTTTTACCGGATTGAAATTTCCCCAGATAGACTGACTTTCTTTTAACTGCTTCAGTTTTAAGTCATTTTCATTTTCAAAACAGATATACCCGTCAATGTCTATGGGAAATGGGGTAGTAGTTGCAAAGCTGCCATTAATGAAGATTTCAGCTATTCCGTAACTCCAATAAGTATTACAGGCATGTTCAAGAGATTGTATGAGACTCTTTCTTGCTGAAGTTCCGCAAAGGATTTTATGGGAATAAAGTTCATTTAATGTAATCTCATAAATCCCAGGTTTTAAGTAACCTGTTATCTTATTAAAAGAAGGAACTTTATATTTTTTAATTCTTTCATACATAATTTAATTGTATCACATATTAATAATTTGTCATTAAATGTGATTACAAAAATTTTAAATTTTTACTTGCGGTGTTTTTTTATTCAAACAAATTAAAGCTTAATTTTGCTTTGGGATTTTTTTCAAGAGATATAAAATTTTTCAGGTTAAGTTGAAACATAATAGCGAGATATGTGTAAATTACTATAATTGAGATTAAATAAAATTCTTTTTTTGTCATACTCTCCTGCCCCCTCTGATTTTTTTATTATGAGAGAGAGTTTATGTTAATTCATTGCCTTTTTTGCTTAAAAATGATTTATTAGAATTAATGAATTTGGATTGCTTCGTCGGCTATATATAGCCTTCTCGCAATGACGGCAAAAACGGAGAAAAATTTTGTACAGATATTCAAAAGCTTATGTGCCATATTTATTTCTTGCGCCTGCGGCGATTATATTAATACTTTTCTTTTTTGTGCCATTTATTGAAAGCTTTATTCTGAGTTTTCAGGGATACGGAACTGATATTTATAATCCTCACTGGGTAGGATTAAGCAACTATATAAAACTTTTTAATGCGCCTATATTCTGGAAAACGCTTGTTAATACTTTTATATATCTTGTAGGTGTTGTACCTGCACTTGTAGTTCTGCCTCTTATAATTGCTATTATGGTAAATCAAAAGCTTAGAGGCATAAAAATATTCAGAATAATAATTTATATACCTGTAATTGTATCTATAGTTGTTGCTGGTATTGCATGGAAATGGCTTTATGCGGATACAGGCATTCTTAATTACTTAATTGGACTTGTTGGAATATCTAAAATAGGCTGGCTGACTGATCCCAGATTTTCCCTGTATTCTGTTATGGCTGTAACTATATGGAAAGGTCTCGGATATTATATGGTAATTTATCTTGCTGCTTTGACTTCCGTTCCTAAAGACCTTTATGAAGCTTCTGATATTGACGGAGCAGGAATTTTACAGAAGCATTTAGCAGTTACTGTCCCTCATTTAATGCCTGTTATTACACTTGTAAGCGTTATAAGTTCAATTTCTGCGATGAAAGTTTTTGTGGAAATTTATGTTATGACACAGGGAGGTCCATTAAATGCAAGCAAGACAATAGTTTATTATATTTACCAGCGAGCGTTTGAAAATTTGGATTTAGGCTACGCTTCGGCAGCAGGTGTGGTTCTTCTTATTATAATTATGGCTTTATCTGTTGTTAACATTAAATTCTTTGAGAAAAATAACGTCCCTGTCGCCTAAAAATACATAACAACTACCATGCACCATTAAGCCTAATAGTTTTTTTATCGGCGTTTTTATATAATTCAACTCTTCTTATTTTGTTATAGCAGGATTTTAAATCTTTCTCTGTTTCTGAAGCCTGACAATATCTCAGTGAAGATTCAAAATTTTGCTTTCTATCCGCCCAAAGGTTGTTTTTTTCTCTTGATTTAACATTTTCAAGCATTAATGCTCCAACAGGTATTCCAATAAGAGAAAAAATAAATACTTTACCAAAAACTTTTTCAACAGATGTTATTGTTTCGCTGTTATGTTTACGGTCAAGATATCCCACCGGTGCAAATTCGCTAAATTCAGGCTCCATAATTTTTGATTTTGCCGAATAATTCTGAACATTTCCCTGAATATTCTGCGAAAAGGCAGGGGAAACGTAAAAACTTAAAATAATTATTAAACTTATTAATTTACACATATTTTATACCTTATTTTATGTCCTTACTGAATTTTAATTTAGCAGGTGTGTTTTGTAAACTGATTAAATTTTTGTGATAATATAAATAGCAAAATATAATCACTTGGAGAATATAATGACAAAAAAGGCGCTTATAACAGGAATTACAGGACAGGATGGCTCGTATCTGGCAGAACTTTTACTGGAAAAAGGCTATGAAGTCCACGGGCTGATAAGAAGATCAAGCTCATTTAACACAGGCAGAATTGACCATTTATACGCTGATCCTCATATAGAAGGCACAAGGCTTTTCCTGCACTACGGAGATTTGACAGATTCTTCAAATATCAGCAGGATACTTGAAAAAATTCAACCTGATGAAATATATAATCTAGGCGCACAAAGCCATGTAAGAGTTAGTTTTGACACACCTGAATATACTGGCGATGTTGTAGGACTTGGAACTTTGAGATTGCTTGATGCCATTAAGGATACAAAAATTAATACTAAATTTTATCAGGCATCTTCCAGCGAATTATACGGTAAAATTCAGGAAACTCCTCAAAAAGAAACAACTCCCTTTTATCCGAGAAGCCCATATGCAGTTGCAAAGCTTTATTCTTACTGGATTACCGTAAATTACCGAGAAAGCTATAACATGTACAACTGCAACGGAATTCTATTCAACCACGAGTCCCCCAGAAGAGGCGAAACTTTTGTAACAAGAAAAATCACAATGGCTCTGGCAAAAATAGTTGCAGGAAAGCAAAATAAATTATATCTCGGAAATATTGATGCCAAACGTGATTGGGGCTACGCAAAAGACTATGTGGAAGCTATGTGGCTTATGCTCCAGCAGGATGAGCCCGATGATTTTGTAATTGCAACCGGTGAAACCTGGTCTGTAAAAGATTTTCTTACTGAAGCTTTTAAACTGGTAAATCTTGATTGGGAAAAATATGTTGAAATAGACCCCAGATACTTCAGACCGGCAGAAGTTGAACTGCTTATCGGTGATCCTTCAAAAGCAAAACAAAAACTTGGCTGGGTTCCTAAAACAAGCTTTAAGGAACTCGTAAAATTAATGGTTGAAGAAGATCTTAAAGCAGAAGGTGTTTCTGGTCTCAATGCAGGTAGTGGAATACAAAGCATTTCAGTGGGTACTTAAAAAGGTGATGACTATCACCTCAATGCGGCGCTTTTTAAAATCCTGATAATATTTTCTGTTGCATCAGGCTTTGCAAGTGCTTTGTTAGCCAGGCGCATTTTTTCAAGCTTTTCTGCATTATTCAAAATATCAAGAATCAACTCTATAAGTTTATCTGACGTGCATTCAGAATCTTCCAGAAGTATTGATGCACCTGCTTTTTCCATTGCCATTGCATTAAATTTCTGATGATCTGCCGCTGCAAAAGGATAAGGTAGTAGTATTGACGGCAGCCCGCATAAATTCAGCTCTGAAATACTAAGAGATCCAGCACGTGAAACAGCAATATCTGCCGCATTTAACGGGATTTCCATATTGTCAAAAAATGGTTTTACAATATAATTTTTTATATTGAAATTGTCTGGAATATCGGTTATATTATTAGTTCTCGAAGTCTCCGGCTTTTGTAACAGTCGGTCTTTCTTCGAGAACGATTTATTTTGGTCGTTTTCAAATTCTTTCCCTGTCAAAGTAATTACGGATTTATCATAGAATTCAGGATATTTTTGACTTAATTCCCTGATATATTCAGCATATTTTTTGGCGCCAGTCTGATGAATTATCTGGAATCCGTATTTATTTATCAAAACAGGAGCTGCTTCTAATAAAGCATTGTTAATAGTCTGGGCTCCTTGAGAACCTCCTATTACAACAATAATTTTTTTTTCAGGGCTAAGTTCAAGCTCTTTTACTGCATTATCTTTATTTATGCGTTGAAAATTAGCTCTTATTGGGTTTCCATTGACCATAATATTATTTGATTTAAGAAAATTTTTAGCCTGCTCAAAAGATATTGAAACTGCCGAAGCCCATCGTGAAACAAACCTGTTTACAAGTCCGGGACGAGCATCAGGATCATGGATTACAAAAGGAATACCTATAAATCCCGCCGCTATAAGCACGGCTCCGCTAACATACCCACCTGTGCCAAAAACTACATCGGGTTTTATTTTCCACAAATGTTTAATAGATTGAATAATTGCGATAATAAGTTGAAAAAACCAGCTTATTATTTTAAATATGTTTTTCCTTGGCATTCCTGAAATTTCGATCGAATAAAAATCAAGATTTTCTTGAGCTGCAATGTCTTTTTCCATGTTTTTTTCACAGCCGATATAAAAAATTTTTTCAATAGCTTCATCCTGTTTTAATTTTTGCGCAACTGCAATTGCAGGATAAATATGCCCGCCTGTTCCGCCTCCGGTTATGACCATTTTTAGCTTTTTTGCCGAATTAGGCATTTGTTACCTCATTAGGCTGGACTTTTTTAATTCTTTTTCTGGAAATATTTAGCAAAATTCCCAGCATAGCCATTGTAATTACGACAGATGTTCCGCCATGACTTATTAATGGTAGTGTTACACCTGTTACTGGAAAAACTCCGGTGGCAACTGCCATATTTGTAAAAGCCTGAAACCCAATAACAAACGTTATTCCAAATGCAACCAATTTGCCAAAGTGGTTTGCACATTTACTTGCTATGAAAAATCCCCTGTAAATAAAAGCGGTGAAAAGTCCTATTAATATAATACATCCAATTAATCCTAATTCTTCAGATATAACTGCAAAAATAAAATCTGTATAACCAAAGGGAAGCCAAAAAAGCTTTTGTCGGGACATTCCATAACCAACCCCAAAAAGCCCTCCTGAACCTATTGCGTATAAAGATTGAATTATATTGTATCCTATTCCCTGAGGATCAGACCATGGATCAAGCCAGCCCATAATCCGCTTTAGCTGGTAGCCATGCATAAAGCGCTCATAACCAAAAGATAGAATCAATCCAAAAACACTTGCGCCAAATCCGCCTATAAGCCTGAATGATACGCCTCCTGCAAGCAGAAGTGAAACTGTTACCATTGTTAAAATAACAGCACTGCTTAGATTAGGCTGCTTCAAAACTATAACTATCATAACTATAATCATTATAAGGTGCGTAGCCATTTTACGAGTAAAAAGGCTTTTGCTGTCTACAATAGCAGAAGAGACAAGCATTATCGTAGCAATTTTTGCAAGTTCAGATGGTTGTATCGGCAGCCAGGCTAGCCATCTTGAAGATCCGTAATCCGTCCTGCCTAATCCGGGGATTAAAGTAGCAGCGGTTAGCAAGATTACAACAATTGCTATTGGCTTTGCCCATGCTTTCCATTTTTTAAAATCAATACGGGAAGTTACTTTAAGGACAATAAATCCTAAAATAACCGCTAAAACATGTTTTATTAAAAAATAGGCTGAATTATTGTATATTTCACTTCCTTCAGACGCACTTGCTGTAAACACCGACATTATTCCGAAAATTACCAGACTAATGATGATTATATACAGCATTGTGTCAGGAGTGCCTACTAATTCAAGGTTCTCGCTTATACTGTTTTTTAAATATTTAATTCTCGCATTGCGTTTTTTTGCTACGGACATAATTTTTGAATACCTGTCCTCTTTCTTCAAAATTATTAAACATATCAAAGCTTGCACATGCCGGTGAAAGTAAAACTGTTCCCTGCTTTAGTTCACCGGCAAAATCTATAGCTTCTTCCAGGGTATTTTTTCTGTGTATATTATTAAATCCTGAACTGTTTAAAGCCTTTTCAAATCTGTCTGCTGCTTCTCCTATAAGGATTACAGCATTTGTATGAGCTTTAACTTCAGCGCATAATTCGCTTAAATCTGTTCCTTTGTCTCTTCCTCCTGCAATAAGTACGATTTTATTGTCTTCAAAAGCTCTTAATGCGCATATTGTAGAATCACAATTTGTTGCCTTTGAATCATTATAATATTCTATACCATTTATAGTTTCTACATATTCAATTCTATGTTCAGGAGGTGAAAAATTTATAATCGTTGATTTGATTATTTTTGCTTCAATACCTGCAATATGAGCCACAGCTACAGCAGCCATTATATTTTCAAAATTATGCCTGCCTTTCAAAGGGATTTGATTTAATTCAATAACTTCAATAAGATTTTTATTCTTATCTTTAATTAAAATCTTTTCGTCTTTAATAAAAACGCATCTGTCTTCAGCTTCTCGACCAAAAAAATAAACTTCTGAATCTAAATCAAGTTTTAACTCAGCAATTTTTATATCAAATGCATTTAAAACTGCCCAGGTTGGTTGTTTTTTCAAAAATAAATCCGCTTTTGCCTTAAAATATTCTTCTTCATTTCCATGCCAGTCAATATGATCAGGCGTGTAATTTAAAAAAACTGCTATTTGCGGTTTGAAAGCAGGATTTGTCGCTATTTGATAAGAACTTATTTCAGCTACAAAATAATCGATATTTTTTTCTTTTAACAAAAGAGAAGTTGGAGGAATGCCTATATTTCCGCAGGATGGCGCATTTAAGCCGGCATTTGTTAGGATTTCCGATACAAGCTTTGTTGTTGTTGTTTTGCCGTTTGTTCCTGTGATTGCAATAAAAGGAACAACTGTTTCCCTGTAAGCAAGGTCAACTTCGCCAAAAGTTTCTATATTATGTTCTTTTAATAGCTTGTATACCTCTGCATTAGGAGGAATCCCCGGGCTGGTAATAATTACATCTGATTTAAGTATTGTTTCTTCTTTGTTTTCGCCCATTTCTATTTTAATTCCAAGATTTTCAAGCTCTTTTATTTTTTCAAGATCTTCTTCCGAAGGCTGCCGTTTCTCGCTTATAGTACAATTAGCGCCCTGTGCCGCAAGATATTTTGCAGCAGAAATCCCGCTTACTGAAAGCCCTAAAACAGTTACATCGATATTAAACCATTTTCTTTTCATTTTAATTTTTCTTTCGGCTATTGATTAAATTTTACCAACAACCGGAATATTTTTGAACGCTTTATTAAATTTTATTTTTATTTATTTTTTAAAGTTAAAACAACAATTTCAGGCGGATTTCCCAGTCTTACAGGCAGAATACTTGTTCCTATCCCCGAGCTTACAAATAGATGTTTATCATTTTCAACTATGTGTCCTTCGGCATATCTTTGACCGTATTCAGATGGAACAATAAGGCTTCCCACGAAAGGCAAAGTTACCTGTCCGCCATGAGTGTGCCCTGCCAGAGTAAGTGAAACTTTTTGCGGAATAGAGGGAAACATATCAGGAACATGAGTAAGTAATATTATTGGGTCTTTATCTTTAATATCTTTAAAAGTTTTGTTTAAATCAGGCTTTCTTGTTACTAAATCGGCTAGTCCTGACACCCAGAACGATTTATTATTATAATTTACTTTTATTGAATTATTTTCCAGTACGACTATATTGGCTTTTTCAAAACTTTGCCATACTTCTTCTCCGCCACACCACCAGTCATGATTTCCAAGTACGGCAATTATTTTTTTACTTGCCTTTAATTTGCCAAGTTCTTCAGCTATTATTTCAGCTTTGATAGAGTTTCCGCCTAATACATTTTTTATTAAATAATCTCCAAGCAAAAATATAAAATCAGGCTTCTCTTTATTGACTATATTTACAATTTCTTTTAATTTTTTTCTATCAATAAATGGCGCACCGGCATGAATATCGGCTAATATAATAAATTTAGCATTTTCGAGCTTATCATCCCAGTGAGGTACTGTTAAACTGACTCTTTTCACAATTAACTGGTCAGGTTCTATAAAGATTGCCTGATTTGCTGTTAATACAAGCAGTCCTAATAAAAAAATTATAAGGAATTTACGCAATATACTCATTTTTTTATTTTAATTTTACCCATGCGGCTTTTCTTATACGATAATTTTCAGGTGTTATTTCCAATAATTCGTCATCTGCAATATATTCAAGACAATCCTCAAGAGACATTTGCCGTGGAGATGAAAGTGTAACCAATAAATCGCTTGTCGCGCTCCTCATATTGGTAAGCCTTTTCGTCTTGCACACATTAATTAGTATATCCTGTGGTCTGTTATGCTCTCCAACAATCATCCCGCGATAAACTTTTGTTTTTGGTTTTACAAAGAAAATTCCTCTATCTTCAAATTGCTGAAGAGCATACGGAATTGCTTCACCGTCTTCAAAGGCAATCAGTGATCCATTTCTTTGTTTTTGAATATCTCCTGCCAGCGGTTTATAAGAATCGAAATTATGGTACATAATTCCTGCGCCTCTGGTCATTCTTATAAATTCCCCTCTTAAGCCGATTAAACCTCTTGCAGGAACGCAAAATTTCATATTTGTGCGCACTCCATTGGAAATCATATCAAGCATTTCTGCTTTGCACCATGCGAGTTTTTCTATGCAGCTTCCTGCAAATTCATCAGGAACATCAACAAGCAAAGTTTCATAGGGTTCATGTTCAACATCATTAATGGTTTTAAAAATTACTTCAGGCTTACTTACCTGAAATTCAAATCCTTCACGCCTCATAGTTTCTATAAGGATACCAAGATGAAGCTCGCCACGTCCGCTAACCTTAAAAATTTCTGTACTATCAGTATCTTCAACTCTTAAGCTGACATTTTTTTCCAATTCCTGATAAAGTCTTTTCTTGATTTGGCGGGAAGTAATAAATTTACCTTCCTGTCCTGCAAATGGAGAATCATTAACAGAAAAATTCATCTGCAATGTGGGTTCATCAATGTTGATTAAAGGCAATGGTTCCGGGTTTTCTATAGTAGAAATTGTTTCGCCAATTTGAATATCTGGAAATCCTGCAATTCCGATGATATCTCCAGCATATGCAACGTCCAGATAAGTTCTTTCAAGACCGTTAAATCCGATAATTTTAAATATTTTACCTCTGCTGACGTCACCGTTTCTGTTTATCAAACTGACTTGCTGGTTGTTTTCCAGTTTGCCGTTGAGAATTCTTCCTATACCAATTCTTCCGATATAATCATTATAATCAAGAGTTGTTACCTGAAATTGCAAGTTGCTATTAACTTTCCCTTTGGGAGGTTTTATGTTTTTTATAATTGCATCAAATATGGGTTTAAAGTCGATGCCTTCATCTTCTATTTCATTTTTTGCAATTCCCTGAGTCGCGCTTGTATAAACTACAGGAAAATCATGATGTTCATCGTTATCGGTCAGCTCGAGAAACAACTCAAATACTTTATCTAACGCCAGATGAGGGTCTGCTCCCTGTCTATCGATTTTATTAATTACAACAAGGATTTTTAAGCCTAACTCAAGAGCTTTGGAAAGAACAAAACGTGTTTGAGGCATGGGACCTTCTGCCGCATCAACTATTAACAGTGCTCCATCCACCATGCTCAGCACCCGTTCGACTTCTCCGCCAAAATCAGCATGTCCCGGAGTATCTACAACATTTATTATGTAGTCTTCGTAGTTAATACACAGATTTTTAGCTAGAATCGTTATGCCTCTTTCTCTTTCGAGGTCGTTAGAGTCCATAACTCTTTCTTGTACTACTTCATTATCTCTAAAAGCACCGCTTTGCTTTAACATACAATCAACTAAAGTTGTTTTGCCATGATCAACGTGTGCTATTATTGCTATATTCCTCAATTTTAAGATATGGTTATTGCTGTTCATTTATAAAATCTGCCTCACTTTAATAAAATATTGACTAATCTGCTATATATAAAATCTTAACAGGAACATAATTAAATGAAAAAAATCTATTCTATACCGATTCAAAAAAGTAATCGTTAAATAAAATTATTTTTTGTAAAATCGGTATGCGAAGCGAAGGACTCCACTTTTTCTGACTAAATGTCAGGAAAAGAAGGAGGTGCTGTTTTCTTGAAAATCTGGCTTTGCCTAGCGAAGCAGGTGATGCAAAAGCTGAAAAGGGGCTTTGCCGCTTTGGAAGCTTTTAAAACACATTTGCCAGTTTTCGAGAGAACTAACTCATTCTATTCTAAAACAGTTTTAAAATATTATTTATCAGATAAAATTACCTAATGTAAATAATATTTTAAATAATAAGAGAGATTTATGATAATTGTTAAAATAAATGAAGCTGAAGAATTATATGACCTTGATGAAAGGATGGAAACAGCCCTTAAATATATTGAAAATACAGATTTGAATGCCCTTGAAAACGGCAGATATGAGATTGACGGCGATAATATTTACGCAATTGTTCAGGATTACCAGACAAAATCTCAGTCGGAAGGTAAATGGGAAGCTCATAAAAAATACATTGATATTCAATGCGTAATAAAAGGCAAAGAAAAAATAGGCTGGGGATTACTGGAAAAAACTTGATCCTGAAACTGGAAAGTGCACAGCGTACAACAGAAGAGCTCTTCTTTGCAGGACTTATCCGCAGGAAGAAATCTTTATGATGGGCGGAATAATTGCGGAAGAATGCGGATTTTCTTTCACTCCTATTGAGAGCTTCGAGGAAGTTTTCTCAAAAGTTTGCAAGAAAAAGAACGAAGAGCCTGTCAGGTTAAAAAATACAAAAGCTACGTAGACAAGCAATACAGGCTCGCTTAAGGACTGCGGAGTTAAAAGCAGCAAAGATCGTGCTTTGCCAGCCTTTCAGGTTTTAACAATCTTCTAAGCTGATACTTGTGTTCTTTGCTGCTGAATTTTTTCAAGCCAGCTTTTTGCCAGTGGATTATTTGCGGTTTGGGTTTGTATCTGCTGCTGAGTTGCCTGAATAGCTGGAGCAGGAGCGGCAGACTGTGTTTTACCATTATCAAATTTGTCCACGAAATATCTAGGGTTTTCAAGCTCCTGCATGGCTTTCATCATTCCGATTTTGCCTGCACGCTTTTGGATAGCTGTGTAAAAACGTTGTATCGCATAGATTATTCCTACATATCCGAGCAATAACGGGGCTGCTATACCAAACACCGCTGTCAAAATTCTTGGCTTTTTAAATGCTGCTTTAAGTAAATCTCCTTTTTCGACTTTAACATCTTTTAATTTAGCAACATCGGCATTATTTATTATTTTACTAATGCTGTCTTTATTAATGCCCTTTGAAAGTTCATCCAGATTTTTTACTAATTCATCAGGACTTTCGATGCCTTCTGTTTTTTTAATTTTACGATTTAACGCATCAATAGGAATATTAAATATATCCTTTTTAAGTTCGACAAAAAAGTTCTTTGCTCTTTCAGGCATAATTTTTATATTCTTAATTTTGTCTATTTTATTATTTAAATATTCTTGAATTTCTCCCATGGATTTGCCTTTGACTTTGTGTTCGAGGTAGCTAGCTAATCCGTAAAGTATACCTGAACCACCAAGCACTGACACGAATGGGAGTGATTGGTTGGCTATATCAGTTACTGCTTCAATATTCTCGGAATATTTTTCTGTCATTTGATCCTGTTTTTCAAAGGAATTAAAGACTTTTACCTGAATATTTTTTGCTTCCGTTAGCTGCTCATCTGTTGGTTTAACTTGCTTTAAGGCTTCCCTAAAGCGTTTTTCTTCCTTGCCCTGTGTCTTTTTATACTTGTCATAAGCTCGTTTGTCTTTAACAAAATTAAATAAATCCATAGGGGAAGAAATTAGCCTCGTCAGGAAGCCTCTTTTGGCATTTTTTGCTCTAACATCCTTAACGGATTCTATTTGTTTTTCATCATAGTGTATGAAATTCTTAGGATCGGACATTAATTCCTGTTTTGCTTTGTGTCTGCCCACTCTAGCGGCATCTTTCTGTAGGGAAACAAAATATATTTGCATTGCAATAAGAGCAAAAAACCCTCCGTAAGTTGACACAGATCCTTTAGCTTTGTTTAAAAATCCGTCTTTTGCGATGACTTTTGCTTTTTCCAGACCTTTTAATACAAAATGAGTCGCAACTCCGACTATTGCTCCACCGAATACAGAAAACATTGTTCCTGCGGTATTTGTTGCGGCTTCCATGTCTTCGGAGTATTCTTCTGCTGTTTCATTTATCTTTTTGACTGTATTTGTAATAATTTCTTGGTCTGCTTTTGTTTTAGCCAGTTTTTCAGCGGGGATGCCGTCTTTATAGGAAGCTTTAAGTTGTTTTTCTTCTTCAAGATATTGTTTATACCATCTTTTATGGGCTTTTTTATCTTCATTAACAGACTTAACAGTCGCCATCATCTCTACGGTTTCATTTTTTGTTATCATTTTTGTTAAAATGCCGTCTTCTTCTTCTTTAGGCAGAGTTTTGGCAATCTTTTTCGCTTCGTTAAGTTGCTCTGTGTTATAAATAACAAAGTTTTGCGGATCTTTCAGTTCTTTTTCCCTTGCCTGAAAACGAGCAACTTTTGATGCCCAGACCTGAACTTTTGTCCCCCAAAGGCTAGCGGGTATAAATCCGAGAACTCCACCCAGCATACTCATAGTTAAAGGGTTTACAAACAGGAACTGTTTAGGATTTTTAACTTTTTTCATTAAAAATCCACCTGCACCCATTCCGGCAATGCCGCCTATTTCAGTAGGAATTCCTGCAACAGATTGTACAGCAAGCTCCATGTCCTGAGACTTGTCTTCTGAATATTCATCCATTACGTTAATGGCATTAATAAGCATGTTTCCGTAATTTTTGGCATGCTCAATTTCTTCTTTTGAAGCAGGGACTTTTTTGTGCAGCTCTTTTCTTTGAGCTTCTTTTTTGTCGCGCTCCTTGTCCCATTTTTTGTATGGGTTCCAGTTTTGTTTTACACCGCTTAAACTTTCAAAAAATTCTGACATAACTTTCCTTAATTTATTCCCTTATATATATAAAAAACAGAACATAGAAAAAATTGCCAAAATTTTTAAAAAAAAATAATATATAAGAACAATAGAAGAAAATAGTATTGTTTAATAATATAATTATACTGCCTCAAAATTAAATTTAGGATTTTTCTTGAATTTTATAAAGGCAGTATGCGAAGCAGGAGTGCTGGCTTTAAGGAAAATCCGGCTTTGCCGGTTTTCCGAAAACCAAACTCATTTTAGTATAACCGGATATAATTTAAATTAAACTATTATGGTTTTTTGTTCATCCAATTTTTGATTTATTTTGTAGCAGTAACTTGTATTAAATGCCAGCCAAATTGTGTTTTTACAGGCTGTGAAACTTCTCCCACAGGAAGATTAAATGCAGCTTGTTCAAATTCGGAAACCATTTGACCCTTTCCGAAATATCCAAGATCACCGCCTTGAGCTCCTGAAGGACATAAAGATACTTCGCTTGCCGCTTTAGCAAAATCTTTTCCTGCTACGATTTCTGCTCTTACTTTTTCAGCATCTTCTTGTGTTTTTACAAGAAGATGGCTTGCTTTTACCTGTGTAATTTCTTTGTTCATTTGTCCACCTTTATTTTTACAATTTTTTGCGTAAACTTCTAAGTTTTTACTATAGCAAAAAAGGCTTATAGTTAAAACAAGGGTAAAAATTCCTAATAATTTTAATATTTTCATTTATACTCTCCTTAAATAAATGTATTTTACCTGTTTAAATTAATTTAACTACAAAAGTTAAAAAGTTAAAATTCAACTAAGTAATAAATAAATAATTTTTGTTATGATGAATATTATTATAAGAAATTTAAAAAATAAATGAAAATATGGGTTGATGCGGATGCTTGTCCGGGTGAAATCAAAGATATTATTATAAAAGCCGCTCATAAGAGGCAAATTGAAACAATATTTGTTTCAAATAAAATCATCTCTATTCCTGAATCCCCTTTTCTATTTACTGTTAGGGTGTCTAAAGGCTCTGATGTGGCTGACGAATATATTGCTGATAATGCTGAAGATAAAGATATAGTTATAACTCAGGATATACCTCTGGCGGCTATACTAGTTCCAAGGGGAATTATAGTAATAAGTGTGCATGGAGTTCTTTTCACTCCAAATAATATAGGAGAAAGGCTTTCTGTAAGAAATTTTATGTCTGAATTAAGGGATACAGGAGTTCAAACCAGCGGACCAAAACCTTTCAGCAATAAAGACAAGCAAAAATTTGCAAACACATTCGACCAGCAATTATTTAAAATGTTAAAACATAAATAAATTCAGAATAAGGAAATTTTATTCACCGCCTGCTTATGCTATATTATTTGATGTATAGT
>DYOT01000016.1 GCA_020720345.1 Candidatus Caenarcanum sp. | reverse complement strand
TGGCTATTCTTCCGTAATTTGTCGGATCGTCAAATATAGCAGACATTGCTGTAAGGGAAGAGCCAGAATTTTTATGATATTTTACAAAATCCCGAAGGGTTTTTGCAGTTAAAAGAGGAGTATCCCCGCAAAGAACAATTACTGTTCCTTTAAAATTTTTAAGGAGGTCATGTGCTTGAAAAACAGCATGCCCCGTCCCTAATTGTTGTTCTTGAAGTACGGTTTTTATTATTGAATTGTGATATTTAGTATGAAGAAATTCCGTAACAAGTTCCGACTGATATCCGGCAATTACAATTATTTCAAATAAATTGTCAATTTTAAGAACCGAATTAAGAACTCTTTCTATCAGCGCTTTGCCCATAATTTTATGCATCACTTTAGGAAAGGCAGATTTCATTCTTGTGCCTTTTCCTGCTGCAAGTATTATGGCTTTAACAGAATTTGTCATTGTTTAGCCCTTTTTACGGTAATGGCTCTTCAAGTGCTGAAATTATAAGCAAAGTCTAAGAATATCAAAGCTTTAAACCAGTACTTAAGAAAGGTAATGATCATTACCCTGTTTGTCCCACAAATATTATGAAACAAACATAAACGCATGTCTGAATTTTGTGAATTTATGTTAAATTTTTAATTTTAATAATGAGAATTTACAGGTGAAACAAGACTTAAAGAAGGACATAGCACAAGAAATTTATATTCAGGCGGAATCCTTTTCAGTAAATAATTATTGCTTATTGCTTTTTGTTGATACTTGATATTATCCAGCTCTTTTTTCATTTTTTTTAAAACTTCCAATTCACTCTTTAGTTCTTTATATTTTTTCCTGCATTCTATCGTCCAGTCATAAAAAGCACATTGTTTTCCGACAATTACCTGGGGGAGACCGGGGAAGTCCCTGCATAATTCCGGTCTGTCTTCATAAATAAGACAGCCTTTTTCTTTTGAATGATAGCTGCATTTGTAAAAAACAGGCTCATTTGTATCGCTGCCTGTCTTGCTTAATGCTTTCAGGCTTCTTTCAATAATTTCAGGATAAAGCTTTTTTGCTTCTTCAATATTTTTATAAGGGACAAATATTGAAAAAAAATCTCTGGCAAAATCTTCTCCATTTGCTGCATTTTCAAGAAGTTTATTGTGTGGAACTGATGGGGAGGCGCACAGGCAGCAACATCCGCATTTATTACATTCCGGCAGGGGAATATTAAGTTTTTCAGACCATTCTTTCACTTTTCTCTTCCTCTTTTGATTCTAATAAGTTGAATAAGCCTGTATTCTCGTACTGCTTATGGGAATATGTTGCGGAAGTATAACAACGTTACCTCCGTTGAAAAGAGGAATTGCCACTCCTCCGAATATTGGTCTGTATTGATAAACAACCTGAAGAGCAACCCCATCCTGAGAAGGATCTCTGTAATCAACAAGAAGCTGTATAATAGGAGTATTAACCCCGTCTATATTTCTTGTGGCAGTGCTGTTAAATTCATAAAGAGCATAGGGTCTGTTTCCATAAGTTGTGCCCAGATCGTTATAATCCAAAATTAATCCGGGAATCGAAAGAGAGGTGCTTCTGTTTATAACTACTTGTGCTGCGGAGGCGGCAGCAGCGTTAAAACTTGCGCTGATCATAGTGTTATCAAACATGCTGTCATTCACTATTTCTCTTGAGGCTGTTGTTGCAGCTTCTTCTGCTATATCCTGAACTATATATACATTTCTGTAATATAATCCAAATTCAATTGTCCCAAAAAGAAGAAGTATTAAAAGGGGGAAAATTAGGACAAATTCTACAGAATATTGCGCTTTTCTTTTCAAGAAGATTCTCCCGTCGGCAGCAAGGCTGCATTATTAAGTATACGATTCATGAAATAGTTGCTTATTATGAGGCGAATGCCGCCTCCTCGGAATGACAAGTGGGGAATTCATATAATAAACCTGAATACACTTTTAATTTTATTTATAAAGCCTTTTGTCTCAGATTTTATCATGGGTTCATAATATTTATTATATTCTTCTATTATGTTTTGTGGCAAAGGTTCTCCCTTTTGCAAAATATAAGCTAAATTTTCAAGATAATTATTTTGCTCTAATGTAAATTCTATATCATTTTTTCTAAAATTTTCATCTGCTTCAAAGTGAATAAGAGCATACCACACGCATTGCAGTGAATAGTCTTTTATGCCGGCAGGAAATTGTTCAAGAGCTTCTCTTGCACAGATTTTTCCGGCAAGAACATTGAAAATTAGCTCCGCAACAAGTTTTCTGTCGTTCACAGCCTTTTCCTATCTGCCGACTAACATACCGGCATGAACTTTTGCGACTGCTTTAATAAGATCTTCTATTTCTCCCTGAAAATATTGCTTAGAAATTTTTTCAATAGCTTTAATTCCGGCATTTTCTCTCGAGATTTTGGATTTATAGAAAAATTTATTGTTAAACTTTGCTCTTTCAAGCATATCTTTTTTTACAAGCCGGTCAAGTACAGTTTTTACTGTGGTATAAGCCCAACTATGCTTTCGGGAATTTATTTTTGTCTGTACTTCAGACACGTCAATCTGTTCTAATTCTGAATCTTCCAGATTCCAGATTGCATTCATAAGTATATTTTCAAAATCGCCCTGTTTAAAATCCATAATTAATTCCTCTGTATATTTATATAATAAGTATTTATTTTAATAAAGCCGAAAAGGGGGCAAAAAGTTTAGGCGGTGTGTCATTATGAACCAAAATTTATGTTACTCGGACCGAAATGGATATCTTTGGCAGCAGGTTCAGGTATATTTTGATGACCGGAGCTATTTTGAGTTCCATTGTCCTTCAATAATACTGTGCCGCTTTTATACCTGACAATTTCAGCACTGTTTTCATTTTCCTGATTTTGCGGTAATTTCAAAATGTTCTCATTCTGGGCACATCCTGCACATGTAACCACTGTGATTAATATAGCTGCGAAATATCTTAATATTCTATTCATTTTTTCTTACTCAAAGTAAGTTTTGTAACTATTATATAAATATTTCAAAATTAACCACATAATTTAAATATGTATTTACTACAATTATAATATTGTTTTTATAAAATTTCATCCTTTAAAGAAAGTAGGAGTTAATATTTCTTAACTTAACGGCAAGCTGAAAAAGAAGGTGCTTCCCTGTTCAGGTTTGCTTTCAGCCCATATTTTCCCGTTATGGACTTCAATTATTTGTTTTGAAAGATATAGACCAAGTCCGGTGCCGACTTTTCTGAATTTTTGTGCTTTTGAAAAATACCTGTCAAAAATTTTACCTATATCGGCTTCGGAAATCCCTTTTCCGTTGTCTTTAATTTTTATAATTACTTCATTTTCATTTATTTCATTTTCAATACAAATAATACCGCCTTGATTGGTGTAAGTTATGGCATTGTTAAGAAGATTTAAAACAACCCTTTTTATTTCATTTTTATCTATTATTAACAGGGGAATTTCGTCTTTAATTTTATTTTCAAGATTATGATTGTTTTTCAGGGCAAGAGGAGAAATTTCATTAATGCTTTCTTCAATTAAGACCTTAATATCCGTTGGCTCTTTATTAAGTTCAACCTCAACGGCATCGTATTTATACGCATCAAGAAGAGTATTTACAAGGTTTAACAGCTCTTTATTGCTAGTCAGCATGTTTTCAAGCGCCTCTTTTTGTTTTTCTGAAATTTCACCAAAAGTACCCTTCAGGAAAAATTGCAGAGAGTTTTTTTCCGCAAGAATGGGCACTCTTAAATCATGCGCAAGCGTTGCGCTGAAATCTTCGCGAATTTGCTCCAGTTCTTTAAGCTTTTTTATGTCTTTTAAAAGCTCTTTCTGATAATCTTTTATTTTTTCATCTCTATTCTGAAGAGCTGAAATCATCTTGTTAATGTTTAGGGAAAGCTTTCTTAATTCGTTGTTGCGCCTTATGTGCAATCTTTCTGACAGTCTGCCTTTGCCGATATAATCAAAAATTTTCCCGATTTCATCGAGGACGTTTATAAGTTTTCTGTATTTTACGTAGATGATAATCAGGCTTACTGAAGTTATAGAACTCAAATAAACTGTTATTATCGACAAATCAGCCATCAGTATTTATTTTTTCAACTAAAATCTTCAGGACTTCTTCGGCTTTGTCGTTTTCTATCTGGCATGTGCCCGCGTTTTGATGCCCGCCGCCGCCGTACTCAAGCATTAATTCGCCTATATTTGTTTTAGATGTCCTGTTTAATATTGATTTCCCGGTTGCATAAACGGTATTTTGTTTTTTCAGCCCCCACAAAATATGTATTGAAATGTTGCATTCAGGATAAAGCGCATAAATCATAAACCTGTTGCCGGGGAAAATTATTTCTTCTTCTCTTAAATCGAGAACAACAAGATTTTTATATACTTTAGAGCATCTTCTTAACTGGTCTGTAAATTCGTCCTGACAAGAAAAATACAGATCAAGTCTTTCTTTTACGTCCGGAAATTCAAGTATTTCTTCAATTGAATGATCTTTGCATTTGTCGATAAGTTCCATCATCAGGTTATAATTAGAAATCCTGAAATCCCGGAATCTCCCAAGCCCTGTCCTCGGATCCATAAGATAATTTAGCAATACCCATCCCTGCGGATTAAGGATTTCATCGCGTGAAAACTTTGCTGCATCAGCTTTATCAACTGCGACAAGAATTTCATCCCATCTGGGAGAGAATTTGCTTGCGCCTCCCAGATAATTATATAAAACTCTGGAAGCTGAAGGAGAATCAGGATCAATAATATGGTTTTCTTTTTTGCCTGACATCCTTATTGTTTCGCTTAAATGATGGTCGAAAGCCAGATTAACTCCGTCAACATAAGGAAGGTTTGTTGTTATGTCTCTGTCGGTAATTTCAATTTTGCCGTCCTGCATATCTTTAGGATGGACAAATTTTATATCGTCAATCATATCAAGCTCTTTTAAAAGTGCTGCACACACAAGTCCGTCAAAATCGCTTCTTGTTACCAGTCTGAATTTTGTCATTATTAATATAACCTCTTTTTAAATAATAATTACCAGCTTATAATTTAAAACCATTTTATAATATTTTATATTATTTTCCTAGTAATAGTATTTAATGTTGTTTAACAGACTATTTAATCACGATGTTTATAAGCTTATTCGGAACCACAATAACTTTAACAATTTGTTTATTTTCAACGTAACCCTGAATTTTGGGCTTTGCAAGCGCAGCCTTTTCAATCTCCTCGTTTGTTGAATTAACAGGCATTTCAACTGTATCTCTTAACTTGCCGCTGATTTGCACTGCAATAGTTACGCTGTCTGAAATACAAAGCTCTTCTTTGTATTCAGGCCATTGTGCGGTGTGAATGGAGCCTTCTGCTCCGAACTCATTCCAGATTTCTTCGGAAAGATGAGGTGTTAAGGGGGACATAAGCTTTACCAGTGTGAAAACAGCTTCACTTAAGAACATTTTATCGTGCATGGAATATTCTTTTTTAGCGTTTATATAGTCATAAATGCTGTTAACAAATTCTCTACACTTGCTTATAGCTGTATTAAACTGGAATTCGTTGTTTATATCCTGTGTTACACCTTTAATAGCCTTGTGAGTTTGCATTAAAAGAGTTTTCTGTTCTGTTGTATGGGTATAAATTCCAGAACAATCACAGGTTTCAGGATGCAATAAATTTTCTTTGCAATTGTAAATAAGTCGCCAGACCCTGTTTAAAAATTTATAGCAGCCTTCTACACCGGCATCAGACCAGTCCAAATCCCTTGCAGGCGGCGAATCGCTCAAAATAAACAATCTTGCTGTATCAGCACCGTAATTTGCAAATATTTCATCGGGATCGACTGTATTACCTTTGGATTTGCTCATTTTTGTGCCGTCTTTAAGAACCATTCCCTGTGTAAGCAGGTTTTCAAACGGCTCGTCAAAATTTATCAGACCTCTGTCCCTAAGAAATTTTACAAAAAATCTTGAATATAAAAGGTGAAGAATGGCATGCTCAATTCCGCCAACATACTGATCAACGTTCATCCATTTGTTTACCAGCTCGGAGTCAAAGACTTTCTCACTATTTTTGGGGTCGATGTACCTTAAGTAATACCAGCTGCTGCAAATAAACGTGTCCATAGTGTCTGTTTCACGCTTTGCAGGAGAGCCGCACTTTGGACAGGCTGTATTTACAAAAGTTTTAGAAGTTGCGATAGGCGAAATTCCCTGCACCTTAAAATCCACATCTTTTGGAAGCAAAACTGGCAAGTTTTCATCAGGAACAATGCCGCATTTTTCGCAATAAATTACAGGAATAGGTGCACCCCAGTACCTTTGGCGGCTAATAAGCCAGTCTCTAAGCCTAAACTGGATTTTTCCATGCCCTGCATCATTATTTTCCGCCCATTCAGTAATTTTTTTCTTGCCTTCGTCGTTGGTCAAGCCGTTAAATTCGCCTGAATTTATCATAGTTCCGGCTTCTGTATACGCTTCAGCTAAAGGCGAATCATCTTGTTTTTGAGGATTTCTTATCACTTCAATTATTGGCAGGTTAAATTTTTTCGCAAACTCAAAGTCTCTTGTGTCATGGGCAGGAACACCCATTACAGCACCGGTTCCGTATTCAGCAAGCACATAATCTCCTGTCCATAAAGGGAATTTTTGTCCGTTAAATGGATTAATTATGTGTGTTCCTAATGGAACCCCTGTTTTTGGTCTATCTGTGGAAGTTCTTTCAATTTCCGACAGTTTTTTTGAGTTTTCTATATATTCATTCACTTTTTGTTTATTTTCATTGGTTATTAATTTGTTTATGTACGGATATTCAGGGGCAACAACAAGATAAGTTACGCCAAAAACAGTGTCAGGTCTTGTTGTAAACACAGGAATTTCCATATCAGGAATTTCTGCAACTTTAAATTTTAATATAGCCCCGTAGGACTTGCCTATCCAGTTCTTTTGCATTAATTTTACGTTCTCAGGCCAGCCTTTTAACTTGTCCAAATCATCTAAAAGCTGGTCAGAATAGTCAGTAATCTTCAAATACCACTGCGAAAGTTTTTTCTTGGTGATTATAGATTCACAGCGCCAGCATTTTCCTTCTTCTACCTGCTCATTTGCAAGAACTGTTGCACATTCCTCACACCAGTTAACAGGGGATTCTTTTTTATAAGCCAGTCCTGCCTTTAAAAATTCAAGAAAGAGCCATTGAGTCCACTTATAATAATCCTCTTTGCAGGTTGCGATTTCTCTATTCCAGTCAACGCTTAAGCCAAGGGTTTTGAGCTGCATTTTCATGTATTCTATGTTGGAAAAAGTCCATTCAGCCGGATTTCTTCCCTGTTGAATTGCTGCATTCTCAGCAGGAAGACCGAAGCTGTCCCATCCCATCGGGTGAAGAACATTAAAGCCTTTCATTTTTTTGAAGCGTGCTATAACGTCAGAAATAGTGTAATTTCTTACATGCCCCATATGGAGTTTGCCTGAAGGATACGGAAACATCGACAGGGTATAATATTTTGGTTTAGCGGACTCGGCGGGCGTTTTATTTATGCCATTTTCTTCCCATATTTGCTGCCATTTTTTTTCTATTTCCTGAGGATTATAATGTTCTTCCAACTCAAAGCTCCTTTTTTTCGTTTTTAATTTAAGTTAATTATATACAAAAAATTTACCTTATTGAAACAATGCCGCAAAACGACTAAAATTTGAATAAAGAATAAAGAGGAAAAGAATGCCGCAGTTAAGAAAACCTTTTGTCCAAACAAGACGTGATGCCTGGGTTGAAATCAATCTCGGGCATATTGAACATAATATAAAGGAATTAAAAAAAATTACAGAGCCTCAGACAAAGTTTATGGCGGTGGTAAAAGCTGATGCATACGGACATGGCTCTGCTATGACAGCTCCGACATTATTAGCTTCGGGTGTTGATATGTTTGGCGTGGCTTCCGTTGATGAAGGAATTCAGCTAAGGCAGTCTGGGATTGATGCGCCAATTCTTGTATTAGGGGCAACGCCTGAATGGGCTTTTCCTTCGGCGGTGGAACATGAAATACAGATTTCAATATTTACTGATGAGCATATTATTGCCTGTATAGATACATATAACAGGCTAAAAAAGAGTCCACAGGTTCAGATAAAAATTGATACAGGCATGAACAGAATAGGGCTTTCTGATAAAGATGCGCCTGAATTTATTGATAAGGTTTTAAACACAAAACAGATAGAACTTAAAGGTGTTTTTTCACATCTTGCCTGTGCGGAATGCTTTGATAAATCAGAAATTCAAAAACAAAGATGGCAAAATATAATTAAAATAGTGAATAATAAGAATATTGATGTCCATATTGTTAATACAGCTGGTTTAATAAGCTATAAAGACATGCATTATGATATGGTAAGGGCAGGAATAGGAATTTACGGGCTTATGCCAGGTCTGGCAAAGCAGGAATGCGACCAAACAAATATATTTTCTTGTTTCTATGAATTTCAACGCCCTGAATTAAAGCCCGCCATGGGCATCAAGGGAAGGATTATTTTTCTAAAAGATATTGAAAAAGGAAGCGGCATAAGCTATGGGCATAGCTTTGTTACAGAAAATGAAGTTAATAAAATTGCCACAATTCCGATAGGATACGCTGATGGAGTTCCGAGAAGTTTGTCAAACAGGATTTACGGGCTTTTAAACGGCAAAAAAATTAAGCAAATTGGCAATATTACTATGGATCAGATGATGTTTGATGTTTCAAATATTGATAATATTAATGCAGGGGATATTATCACCCTTATAGGGCAAGATGGAGAAGAATATATTCATATCGATGAATGGGCAGAATTATTAGAAACAATAAATTATGAACTTACCTGCCGGCTAAAAGTCCGTTTGCCAAGGGTTTACATGAGAGATTAAGATAATTTAATATTTCTTAACACTTGTTTTTTAAAGATTTTAAGTTTAGCTGTCGATAAAGAATTTATGTTTTATATTTTGTTTATTGAAAGAAACTCCCATGCTGTAGTAGAATAAAGTAAACCAGTATTTTGGGAAGGTTATAATGTTTGAACGTTTTACAGAAAAAGCAATAAAAGTAATCATGCTGGCTCAAGAAGAAGCCAGAAGACTTGGTCACAACTTTGTAGGCACTGAGCAAATTTTGTTAGGGCTTATAGGCGAAGGCACCGGAATAGCAGCTAAAACGCTTAAGGCAATGGGTGTAAATCTTAAAGATGCACGAATTGAAGTAGAAAAAATCATAGGCAGAGGTTCAGGCTTTGTAGCTGTGGAAATTCCATTCACGCCCAGAGCAAAACGGGTTTTGGAATTGTCATGGGATGAAGCAAGACAACTCGGGCATAATTATATCGGGACAGAACATCTTCTTCTTGGCTTAATCCGTGAAGGAGAAGGCGTTGCAACAAGAATTCTTGAAAATTTAGGCGTTGACCTTAATAAAGTCAGAAGCAATGTTATTAGAATGCTTGGCGAAACAAGGACAGGAGCTCCAACCGCTACATCAACTACCGGTGGAGGTAGAAGTAAAACCCCTACTCTTGACGAGTTTGGAACCAATCTTACCCAGGCGGCTCAGGAGCAGCGGCTTGACCCTGTTGTGGGCAGAGAAAAAGAAATTGAAAGACTTATTCAAATTTTAGGACGACGTACGAAAAACAATCCTGTGCTTATAGGCGAGCCGGGTGTTGGAAAAACAGCCATTGCTGAAGGTCTGGCTCTTAGAATAATCAATAATGAAGTTCCTGAAATTTTGGAAGATAAAAGACTTGTCCAGCTTGATATGGGTCTGTTAGTCGCCGGAACAAAATATAGAGGCGAATTTGAGGAAAGACTCAAAAAAATTATGGATGAGATAAGAGGAGCAGGAAACGTAATCCTTGTAATCGACGAAATGCATACTTTGATAGGTGCAGGCGCTGCTGAAGGAGCTATTGACGCAGCAAATATCCTTAAGCCTGTGCTGTCAAGAGGCGAGCTTCAGGTTATAGGTGCTACGACCCTTGATGAATACAGAAAACACGTTGAAAAAGATGCGGCTCTAGAAAGAAGATTCCAGCCGATTTATATTGAACAGCCTTCAGTTGACGAGGCTATAGAAATTATAAAAGGCTTAAGAACAAAATACGAAGAGCATCACAAGCTTATAATTTCTGACACTGCGATTGATGCTTCTGTCAGACTTTCTGACAGATATATTACAGACAGGTTTTTGCCTGATAAAGCTATAGATTTGATTGATGAAGCGAGTTCGAGAGTAAGACTTCAAGCAAGTTCTCTTCCTCCTGAAGGCAAAGAAATTGAAAAAGAACTTAAGCAAGTTATTAAAAACAAAGAACAGTCCATCAGAAATCAGGAATTTGAAAAAGCAAGCCAGCTTAGAGATATAGAAGCTGAACTTAAAGACAAAATTCGTGAAATTTCCCAGAAATGGAAAACTGAGCAGGAAGCTAATAAATCTGTTGTTACAGAAGAAGAAATTGCTGAAATTATTAGCTCATGGACTGGTATCCCTGTTACCAAGCTTACTGAAACTGAAACAGAAAGACTTCTTAAGCTTGAAGAGCTTCTTCATAAAAGAGTCATTGGACAGCATTCTGCTGTCGTTGCAATATCTAAAGCTATAAGAAGAGCACGTGTAGGGCTTAAGAGTCCAAACAGACCTGTTGGAAGTTTTGCTTTCTGCGGACCTACGGGTGTTGGTAAAACTGAGCTTGCAAAAGCCCTTGCAGAATCGGTATTTGGCTCAGAGGACAATATCATAAGAATAGATATGTCTGAATATATGGAAAAACATGCTGTAAGCAAACTTATAGGTTCACCTCCGGGTTATGTAGGCTACAATGAAGGTGGACAGCTTACGGAAGCAGTTAGGAGAAAGCCGTATTCTCTGATTTTATTTGATGAAATTGAAAAAGCACACCCTGATGTATTTAATATGCTGCTCCAGATTCTTGATGACGGACGACTTACCGATTCGAGAGGACGTGTTGTAAACTTCAAAAATACAATTGTCATAATGACCAGCAACGTTGGGGCTAGAAGCCTTGAAAATCCTTCAAAACTTGGATTTGCTGTTGCTGAAAACGCCGATCAGGATATATATGACAAGATGAAAGATACCGTAATGGAAGAACTTAAGAAGACTTTCCGTCCGGAATTTCTTAACAGGCTTGATGATATTATAGTATTTGCGCATCTTACAAAACCTGAAATCAGGCAGATTGTTGATATTATGCTTGCAGACCTTATCAAAAGACTTGTTTCTCAGGAAATCACAATGGATATTCCTGAAGAGGTCAAGGATTCTCTTTCAGAAGAAGGCTATAGCCAGACTTATGGAGCAAGACCTCTCAGACGACTTATTCAGAAGAAAATAGAAGATGCAATTGCGGAAGAAATTCTTACAGGTCTTTACAAAGAAGGCGATATGCTGAAACTCAGCATGGATGGAAAGAAAATTGTTTTTCAAAAGGCGCCGGGAGGTTCTGATAAAGCACTGAAAAAAGAAGAATCAAAAGAAGAGCCAAAAGAAAAACAGCCTTCTTCCAGTAACAGACCTCCTGAAGAATAGCAGGTGCAAAAAAATTTATGCCGGATAAAGACATAAACATAAAACTTTTAAGAGAGCTAATTCACAATCCTAAAATTGGCGAGTTATTGCTGCACCATAAAAAAATCACCCTTGACCAGCTTGGCGAGGGGCTTGAAGTACAAAAACATAATAATATTCCAATTGGACAGATATTGATACAAATGGAAATCATTACTAAAAATGAGCTTGTCGAGCTATTATCAATACAGTCAAATATTGATAGGATTGTTAGCGAAAGTTATAGTGAACTCGAAAAGCTGCAATAAACCAGGATTTGTTTTGAGGGTTTTTCAACTGGTACTGGCATAAAAAATGCAATTAAAAGCAAATAATGTTTTTGATACTTTTAGTCTTTTATTTTTGGCTGTAATTATTTTTACAGGGCTTGTTGTTCTTATTAAATATACTCTTTTAACTATATCGGGGCTGTACGAACCTGTTTTTGCCTGGATAAAACTAATTTTGAATGAGGAAAAAATAACAAATAACCTGATTTTTCAAAGCATAATTATTTTAAAAATTCTTTCAGTATTAATTGCAAGCGGATTTATTTTCATAATTTATTCGGCTCTTTCTACTGTTTTTAGCTGCATATTTTACAAATTGTGCAGCCGGAACTATAAAAAAGTCAATCATCCCTTAAAATTTTCACTAATTAAAGGAATGAAATGGAATTTTTACAGAACTTTTTTAATAACAGCGCCTCCGCTGTCGGTTATAATAATTGGGAGTCTTCTTTTAATTTCATCAATAGTATTTTTTAATTTTTTTATTAAAATTGCCGGTTTAAGCGTAAGCTTTAGCACCTTTTTTATTAGCTTTATTTCTTTTAGTCTTTTATTTTTGTTTATATTTTCTTTGCTTTTTTCCTTGTGGCAGCTTGTTTCAACAATATTTGGGATAGAAATCGCTGTCAGTGAGCCTAAATTACAGAATAAAATAATTGAAACACGTTCCAAAAAATTGATTTTTTCGCAAAAAACTAATATTTTACTTGGTATAAGCTATCTTGTATTTATTTATAATATTATTATCCAGATAAAATACGTTTTAATTTCAGATTTGTTGGCAAGCCACTCAGGTAATAACCTTTTAAATATAATTATTTTATTTAATCTGGGATGTTTTATGGTTCTTGAGTATTTAAAAGCTTCCAGTTATGTAAATTCTCTTATGGAACATAGTAAAAGGATTTCAAAAAGCGCGATAAAAGTGATTATACATGATAAAAAAAATGATTAACTTTTTATTATTAACAATAATATAAATATAAGAGGCTATCTTGTTAAAACAGGAACACATCCACGACATCGCCTTCGTAAAGAGCGGCACAGTCAGCGGGAATTTTGATAATGCCGTGTGATTTTACAAGTGTGGAGAGAAAAGACGATCTTCCTGTAAAGGGGTAAGCTGAAATTTTGCCGCAATCAAGCTCTTTAAGCCTTACTCTTACATAATCTTCTTTTTCTTTTGGGGATTTTATATTTTTTGTAAGAACAGCTTCAAGTTTTGGGGTGTCTTTTGTAATTTGCCAGAAAGATCTTGGATCTCCGGAAATTTTTCTAAGAACCGGTTTTGCAAATACATGAAAACTTGTCAGGTTTGAAACAGGATGCCCCGGCAATCCTATTACAGGTTTTCCGTTAATTGTCGCAAGAAGGACATAACCGCCCGGTTTCATGGCGATATTATGCGCAATTATTGTCGCACCTTCAATATCTTGTATTGCTCTTAAAGTGTAATCTTTAGTCCCTATTGCGCTTCCTCCTGCAATCAAAACCATGTCGGAAACCTCAAGAGCTTTTATAATAGCTTTTTTAACGGAATTTAAATTATCTTTTACTATGCTGGCAATTTTTCCAATTCCGCCCAACTGTTCAATAAAACCTTTCAATACATAGCCGTTTGAAGCAATTATTTGGGTTCTTGCCGGCTCAACATCCATGGGCACCAGCTCATTTCCAGTTGGAATAATTGTTACAATTGGTTTTTTAAAGACTTTTATCTGCCTGTAGCCAAGACCAATAATTCCACCGATATCCTGAGGGCGGATTTTTCTTTGCTTCAGTATAAAAATATCACCTGTTTTAATATCTTCGCCTTTTTTGGCAACATGAAAACCTGATATTACATTAGCAAAAATTTTAACCTTGTTTTTTTCTGTTAAAGTGTCCTCAGGCATAATGACGGAATCAGCATTTTCAGGAATTAAAGTTCCTTTTGATACTTTAACCGTTTCTTTTTTTGAAATTACAAAATTTTTGTCGTCTTCTACGCCTGCTTCGCCTATAATTTTAAGGGTAACAGGATTATTAGCATCGGCTTCAGCAATATCTCTGGCATTAACAGCATAGCCATCTATCAAAGCCTTGTCATGAGCCGGTAAATCATATTTTGCCACTATATCTTCATATAAAATTCTTGATAATGAATCTTCAACATTAATAATTTCTGAATCATGTTCGATTTTGGTAACTTCTTTTAAATAGTTTTCCAGGGCTGTATTTACAGAAACATCAGGAATTACAGGTTCCAGCATATAATCCTCTTTTTCTCTTCGCTCTTATTATTAAATTATAATCTAAATTTGAGTTTAAGTAAGCGGTCAAAAATTACATCATTAAAATGAATATAATATGTAAAATA
>DYOT01000219.1 GCA_020720345.1 Candidatus Caenarcanum sp. | reverse complement strand
CAAGAAGAGATGCCATCTGTTCTATGTCTATTATGCCGTCTTTGTTATTAAAAGCATATTTGAGCATGCTGGTAAACTTTTTTACGGTTTCGACAGAGTCAATTTCCGAATTTAAGCCGATAAAATGAATTTCTTTTGCCTGTGTTCTGTTTATAATATCAAAAAATGTCTTTTCATCAGGGGGCATATCCATAATAACAAGACAATCAGATTTTTTTATATCTCTTCTGTTTGCAAAAATAGCCTTTAGATTGATGTCATGTTCAAAAGCGTTCAAAGAACGCTGTGTTTCGGCAAAAATTGTTGCATTATTTTTTAAGGATTTTATGTATTCTAAAAAATCTTTTTTAAAACCTGTGGAATTTCTTTTGTCATGCCATTTTATTCCACTACCTCTGTCATTCTGAACTTGATTCAGAATCTTTCCATCTTGGGATTCAAGCAATAATTCGCTATCAGATAGACCCTGAATCAAGTTCAGGGTGACATTTTCGCTTGTGTCAGCAGATACAGGTTCGGCTTCACAGGAATCTGGCATGCTTTCAAATTCTATCTCTAAAACGCCTTCACCGTCAACTTCTTCATACTCAATATCTTTATCAGAAGCCAGTTTTAAATCCTTTATAATAAGCTGAATATTTACATTGTCATTAAAAACGTTCAAGGTTGGAGTGAAGGCAATACTAATTTTTTCAAGCTCTTCCACATGCGGATTTTCTTTCCCCCACCATACAGCTTCAAACTTAAGCCCATTATCGTCAGAAATAAAAAGCTTAAGATGATTTTTTTTAGCTCCCATCTTTTTAACCTGGAGCAAAGTCAAGTTTGACATACTAAAAACAGGATGAGGGTTGGATTCACCAAAAGGTTCCAGCCTTTCAAGTTCTTTTATAAGGCTTTCTGTTACATCACAGGGCTGAAGTTCAGCATCTATTTTTAATTCCGGCTTTAAAGATTCTGTACTTAATCTATTATTAACAGAAGAATACAGTTTTTCTCTTAATTCATTATAAGATATTTTGCTTAAATCAAAGGAAAAACCGGCAGCAAAGGCATGCCCTCCAAACTGGACAAACAAATCCGCAAACTCTGAAAGTGTTTCAAACAGGTTTAAGCTTTCAACGCTTCTTGCCGAGCCTCTTGCTTCGTTTTTTTCCTCGTTTAGCGAAACCATAAAAACAGGTCGATAATATTTTTCTACAAGTTTTGAGGCAACTATTCCAATAATTCCGGCATGCCAGTCTTTATCCGCAAGAATTATCGCCTTGTCTTTTTCAAGATTTATTTCTTCCTTAATTTTTAGTTCAGCTTTATTAAACGTTTCTTCGCACATTTGCTGTCTTTTTTTATTATTTTCATTTAATTCGCTGGCAAATGCCTGTAATTTTTCCTCTTCTTCAGTTAACAAAAAGTCAACAACAGGCGATGCATCCATTAATCGCCCTATAGCATTGATTTTCGGAATAATTCCAAAAGCAATTGTACTTGCGGAGATTTTTTTGCCCGGTTTATATCCCCCTAGCTCAAGAATTTTGCCAATTGCAGCCGGTCTTTTTTGAGAAATTAAATTCATGCCCTGACGGACAAAAATTCTATTTTCGCCCAAAAGCGGAACAACATCTCCTACCGTACCAAGAGCCACAAAATAAAAAATTTCATCGTGAAAATGTTCTTTATTGTTTGCTTCCAGCAGGGCAAGTGCCAATTTATACGCAACTCCCACCCCTGCAAGATACTTTAAATCTGGAGGAAAGTCTTGGTTGCCGGCGATAAACGGCGTTACGTCCGGGCAAAGCCCGTCCTCCAGCCTCTTCCGGCAATCCGCCATTTTGGGATTAATAATTGCATAAGCCGGCGGAATTTCTTCCTGAGCTTCATGATGGTCTGTAATTATAACTTCAGAGCCAAGGCTTTTTGCAAGTTTAATTTCGTTAACATTGCTTATCCCGCAGTCAACGGTAATTATTAATTTTGCCTTTCTGCTGCTTATAAGTTTGCAGACAGAAGCTCCGTTTAAGCCATGCCCCTCTTCTGACCTGTCGGGCAGATAAAAACTGGCATTGGCGTCAAGAAGTTTAAGGGTTTTATATAAAAGAGAGGTGCTTGTTACGCCGTCAGCGTCAAAATCTCCAAAAACAACAATGTGTTCCTGTTTCTCTATAGCTTCGTTAATTCTTTTTACAGCTTTTTCCATGTCGGGAAAAACATATGGCGAAGAAATTTTGGCATTATCCAGATCAAGAAAATTACGAGCCTGCTCTGCGCTTGTTATTCCTCTATTAATTAACAGTTGCGCAATAATTTGCGAACCCGCAGTCTTTTTTATTTCCGAAAACAGATTTTCATCGATATTGTTTTGCGGATAAATCCATTTGTAAACTGTTTTCAAATTTTTATCCCTAAGTTTTTTATACTA
>DYOT01000218.1 GCA_020720345.1 Candidatus Caenarcanum sp. | reverse complement strand
TATAATAAATATTAACGAGCACTTACTAAAAAAAGGAAAATTTATGGAATCCAAAACTGATCAGACTAAATTCCCCAGACTCACCCTAAAATGTGCCTGCGGAAACGAATTTAATGTTAATGTAATGAGGTTTAGGGACAAAGAACCCGTAATGTGTCAAATATGCGGGGAAATTTTTCCTCAGGAAACAGGTTCAAACTTTACAAAAGCGCTTGAAGACCTTTATTTAATTAAACATAATTTGGAAAAAGATAATTATCCTTTCCATTTTTCTTTTATTTACAAATCTTCGTTTAAACAGCCGCCTGCACCTTATCCTTTTGACGACGATGAAAAAGATAAAGAAAATAAAGATAAAAAGGATTAATTGGTTTAAAATATATCTGGATTAAATTTTTAGGGGAGGAAAAAGTCATGGAAATAAAAATTATAAACGATTCTTTAGTAAATGCTAGCTGCGATGTCCTTGTAGTGAACCTCTTTGAAGGGGTCAAAACTCCGATCGGGGCTACTGGTGAAGTTGACAAAGCTCTGGGCAATCTTATTTCTTCTTACGTTATAGAAAAAGAAAACTTTAAAGGCAAGCTCAACGAGATGTATGTTTTGCCGACTCACGGCAAAATTCCTGCCGACAAAGTCCTTTTAGTCGGGCTTGGAAAGGCAGAAGAATTTAACTTAAACAAAATAAGTGAAGTTTCTGCCAAAATAATTAAAAAAGTTAAGGCTCTAAAAGCTAAGAAAGTTTGTACAATTCTTCACTGCTGCCCAGATGTTGCAGGATTTGAAGCTGCTCCTTGCGCCCAAATGATTGCAGAAGGCACTATTATAGGCAATTACGAATTTAAAAAATATAAATCAAAAAAAGAAGACGATGACAATAACAAAAATGAAGTTGAATCTCTGGAAATAGTTGAGTTTGATGATGCAAAAATTGAAGATATTCAAAAAGGGACAGAAAAAGGACAAATTATTGCGGAAAATCTCAATTTTGCCAGAGATCTCGTAAACGAGCCGGCATGTGTTGCTACGCCCGCCAAATTAGCCGAGGTTGCTTCTTCTATTGAAGGCATTGAATGTAAAATTTTTGACAGGGAAGAAATTGAAAAAATGGAAATGGGCGCTTTTCTTGCAGTAGCAAGAGGAAGCATACACCCGCCAAAGTTTATACATATGATCTACAGACCTTCCGGTGAAATTAAGCGCAAAATTGCTGTTGTAGGAAAAGGCATTACTTTTGACAGCGGCGGGCTTGATATTAAATCATCAGGCTCAATGCGAAATATGAAAGACGATATGTCAGGAGCGGCAAACACTCTTGCTATTATGAAAGCTATTGTCCTTTTAAAACCTGATGTTGAAGTTCACGGAATTATTGCCGCATGTGAAAACATGCCTGATGGTGAGGCTTACAGACCCGGAGATATTTTGATAGCCAAAAACAAAAAAACAATTGAAATTGATAATACTGATGCGGAAGGACGAGTAACCCTTGCAGATGCTCTTTGTTACGCAACAGAGCAAAAAGTTGATGAAATTATTGATATGGCAACACTAACAGGTGCGTGTTTGGTTGCTTTAGGGCAAATAGCATCAGGTATTATGGGGAATAATCAGGAATTAATCGACAAATTAATTGCCTGTGCTGACAAAGGCGGCGAAAAATTCTGGCAATTGCCGCTTTATGACGATTATAAAGACGACATTAAAAGCGACATTGCGGACATGAAAAATGCCGGTTCCCGCTATGCAGGAGCAAGCACCGCCGGAATGTTCCTTAAAGAATTTGTCGGTGACACAAAATGGGTGCATTTAGACATTGCAGGTCCTGCTTTTATGGATAAAGATTATAAGGAATTTTCCAAAGGTCCTACAGCTCCTGCTGTTAGAGCTTTGCTGAACTATATTTTAAGCATCTGATAATGCGGGTATATAAAAATTACATCTGTAATTTAAAATCTTCGTCCAGATTTTCGCAAATTTGTCCTAAAATTTTCTTAAATAAATCCTGCTGTTCTTCTGGTATTCCGGCTAATGCCCTGTTATGAATTTCTTTTAAAGAAGGGCTGATTTGCTCTACCTGATTTTTGCCTGCTTCAGTAATGAAAACTTTGAATATTCGCTTGTTATTCGGGTCAGTTTCACGATAAACAAATTGCTTTTCTTCAAGAATATCAATTAGTCGAGTAATATTCGGTCTGTCTTTCAGAGACAATTTAGCAAGCTGCCTTTGATAAAGTCCGTTTTGCCGAAAAAGTATTGCCATTATTGCAAACTGTTCAAGGGTTATACTGAAATTGTTTTCCTTAAAGCATTTAAGTGCATTTATTTTAAAGTATAATGCTGATTTGTTTAGCAAATAGCCAAGGCTTTGTAATATTGGGATTTCGTCCTGCTGCATGCTTGCCTTCTTAATTCTGTTTA
>DYOT01000217.1 GCA_020720345.1 Candidatus Caenarcanum sp. | reverse complement strand
ACATGGAGCATTGTGGGTAAATAAGAAAGCATCAGCTTATCTGATTTTATCAGGTTTATAATAATATAGTTTTGTTTATACAGCTCCTGACAGCCTTTGACAGAGGTTGTCAGGTGTTTTTTATTTTAAAGCCGCTAAATTATATTTTAAAAATGTAACACAAAAGACATTAATTTTTAATTTTTTTGTAATTTTATTGAAACAAAGAAATTATATAAGTCTAAAGATTAAATTTAAAAAAATATTTTTTAAGGATATAAAAAATGAAAAAAAAGACAAACACGAATCAATTTTTGGGAATCCTTTTTTTAATTTCTGCTTTTTTGCAAAAAGTAAAGATTAATTCAGGATGTTTTGGAAACATTTTCAGGGCAGGCGCTCTGGCGATGGCGCTGGGGCTGATGCCTGTGGCAAGTTATGCTGCATTATCAGCAGGTGATGTTGCTATTCTTGGTTTTAATACTAACGCAAGCCCGGATAATCTTGCCATAGTTTTTTTAAATGATGTTTCAGCGGGCGAAATATTTTGCATTAATGATAATGAGGTGACATCAGCAGGGGGAAGCGCTTTTGCCGAGTATAATGAATCAGAGTACACCTTTACTGCGATTAATAATATTTCAAAAGGAACAGTTCTTGTTCTTGGTTGGGGTTCTGGTCAAGATGTAACTACTTCTGACTACAGTTATATTTCAACAGGAGGCTCCCCTGGCCTTGGAAACGGTGAAGAAATTTATATCTACCAGACTAGCACAAATGTTTGTACCACTGGCTCCAATTCATTTATATTTGGAGTTACTCAGGGCAGTAATACTGGTCTTCGTCCAGCAGGTTTAACTGATAATCAAACATGGGTTGATTTTGGCTCTGACCGTGCTTATCAATACTCTCCAGGAAGTTATAATGGAGATAAAGCAACATTCTTAAGTTCAATTGGCAATACATCTAATTATAATTCTTCCGGTGCTACAATAACATTAAATACAGGTGATTATACCTTTAATTTTGGCAGTGGAACAGGCAACGCTCCCACCATTACCTTTGATTATGCAAATACAAATAATTATGTTGACGGAGGCATAACTGCTGCTCCTGGCGCTTTTGCCACAAGCGGTGTTCTTTCAGATTCTACTGACCCTGTGTCTCTTTATGGTATTAATTTTGATATAGCTGATTCAGATAGCCCCGGAATCACCTGCGGATCAAATGTGTCTGCAGCAAGCAGCAATACATCTGTAGTTCCAAATTCTAATTTGATAATATCAGGAGGCGGAACACCAGACTGTAACATTAAAATCACACCAACAGGTGTTGGTCATAGCACAATTATTATTACTGTCACAGATGGAGTCAATAACGGAACTTATATAATAGACTATGCGGTGTCCGCTGCTTCTTCAACACCTTTAACAACCCGTTTTCTTGCAGGAAAAAGCGATGCATCCGCTGCAGTGGGTCTTGACTCTGATTATATGTTTGTAGCAGACGATGAAGGCAATATATTAAGACTTTATGACAGGAATGAATCAGGTTTGCCAAAAACAGTGTCTGATTTCTCTAGTCAGCTAAATATTGAAGGAAAGGAAGTGGACATTGAAGGAGCTTTTCATCGTGGCTCAAGAATATTTTGGATAGGCTCTCAGGGTAATAATAAGGAGGGAAAATGTCGTTTGGATAGATATCAGCTTTTTGCTACAGATATAAGTGGTTCTGGAGATACTGCAACATTAACATGGGTGGGAAAATATGCGGATTTCAGGACACCTTTAATAGCATGGGGTGATGCAAACGGATTTGACTTTACAAGCAGCGGTTATTGCGCTGGTTCAGGCGGAAAGATTCCAGAATTAATTGACGGATTAAATATAGAAGGTTTTACACTTGCGCCTGACGGAACAACCGCTTATGTTGCATTCAGGTCACCACTTGTTCCCACTTCAGGAAGAACAAAAGCGCTTATCGCGCCGATTTCAAATTTTGAAGTATGGTTTAATAGTGGAGCTCCTTCAGGTTCTCCCACAATTGGTTCGCCAATTCAGTTAAACTTAAATGGACGCGGTATCCGTGATATTGAATGTAATTCCTACGGTTGTATCATTATCGCAGGTGATTATGCTGACGCCGGAAACTTCAAACTTTATACATGGAGCGGAAATACCGGTGATGCTCCAGAACCAAGGTCTGCAAGTCTTGCAGGATTAAATCCGGAAGCTATTGTTCAGCTTCCTCTTGATTTTATGGGGTCTAACGGTGATAGTTTACAAATTCAGGTTTTAAGCGATAATGGTGGTACAGTCTATTATGGTGATGCAATTGTTGCAAAAGATCTTACATTCGATAATCATAAAAAATTCAGAAGCGACTTGATAACATTGGGAGCAGTTGAAACAGCAGGATCTACCAACAAAAAAGGCGACATAAACGGCGACGGCTATGCGGATATATTGTGGCAGAATGCAGATAAC
>DYOT01000216.1 GCA_020720345.1 Candidatus Caenarcanum sp. | reverse complement strand
TATAGAGAATTTTTTACATATTTATTTTGGATTATTTATAGTAATATACAATTAAAAGATTTCAACAGAAGTGATTTATCAGCATAAATCGGGTGGGATTATATGGGTTGGAAAGCAGATTTACATGTTCATTCAAAGTATTCAAACAAGCCAACAAACTGGCTGTTAAAGAAATTCGGCTGTTCAGAATGTTTTACCGAGCCTAAAGAAATATACAGGCTTGCTCAAGAACGTGGGATGACAGCGTTTACTATTACTGATCATAACCAGATTGCGGGATGTTATGAAATCCTTGAATACCCCAATACTTTTATAAGTTGTGAAGTTACAACTGTTTTCCCGGAAGATCAATGTAAAATTCATGTTTTAACCTATAACATTTCAGAAGAACAATTTAAGGAAATGATGCGAATTCGTGGCGATATCTATGAATTTCGCAAGTACCTAAATCAGGAAAATATTTATCATTCTGTTGCGCATGCCCTTTTTTCGGTAAATGACAAACTGACAAGAGAACATTATGAAAAACTTGTTCTTATGTTCAATACATTTGAAATGAACGGCTGCAGAAGCACTAATTTAAACAATTCCCTTAATTTTCTGCTGGATAGTTTAACTCCTGAAATAATTGATGAATTGGCTAATAAATATGATATTATTCCCTGCGATAAGGCATGGGAGAAAAGTTATACAGGCGGTTCTGATGATCATACCGGCATTAAACTTGCGACTAAATACACAGAGGTTGATAAAGCCCGAGATGTTGAAGATTTTCTCAGAAAAATAACTCTGGAAGGAAAAGGCAGAGTGGCAGGACTTGATCAATCTCCTGTTGGTCTTGCATATAATTTATACAGTATTGGTTATCAATATTATGTGAACAAATTTAATATACAAAGGCTTGCAAGTAAGGATTCAACCCTAAGAATAATTGACAGATTGCTTCTTAATAAAGAAAGAGAAGAAGGTCTTTTCTCCAAAATAGTTTCCAATTTTAGAGATAAACAAATAAAGAAAGATGTTGAAGCCAATACGCTTACAAATTCCATAAAGAAGATTCTTGATAAAACCATACTAAAAGTACATCCAAATATATTGGATAATATAACCCTTGATAACATATCCTATAAGTGGTTTCAGGTTGCAAACAGCACAATAAATGAAGGGGTTTCCCATTTAATGGATTATTTGCTTAATACAGCAAAAAGAGGCAATGTTTTTGACATATTCCACACTCTTGGGTCTGTAGGCTCTCTGTACTTTTTAATTTCACCGTATTTTATTTCATATTCAATATTTGAAAGAGACAAAACTTTTACAAATTATCTGGTGAACAAATACACAAAAGCCGGCAAAAGAGTTAAGATTGCTCATTTTACAGATACATATTACGACATAAATGGAGTTGCAAAAACACTTCAGCAGACAGTACAAATTGCGCGAAGTCTTCATAAGGATTTAACAATAATAACCTGTGAAGATACAGGAAAGCCGGGCTATAAAAACTTATTTGGAGAGGTGGTCTTTGAGCCGATTGGACAATACACCGTTCCTGAATATCCCGAGTTAAAGTTTAATTATCCTCCTTTTCTTGAAATGCTTGAGTATTGTTATAACAATGATTTTACTCATATTCACTGTGCTACTCCCGGTCCTGTTGGGTTAACCGCACTTGCTGTAGCCAAAATTCTTAAAAAACCTTTATATGGCACATATCACACCGCATTCCCTCAATTCCTGTCATATTTAACAGAAGATTCTACAATAGAAGAACTTACCTGGAGATATATGGTCTGGTTCTATAACCAGATGGACGTGGTATATGCCCCATCTAAGGCAATGAAAGATGAGCTTTCAGAAAAAGGTATTGACGAAGATAAAATCATGCTTTATCCAAGAGGCGTTGATATTGAACTGTTTAAGCCACTGCATAGAGAGCAAAACGGTAAAATTAACCTGTTGTATGCAGGAAGAATTTCTAAAGAAAAGAATCTTCATCTTCTTGCAAATGCTTTCAATAAATTAAGCAAGGAAAGAGACGATATTAAGCTTCAAATAGTAGGTGATGGTCCATATAAAGAAGAAATGGAATCTTTGTTGAAATTATCACAGGTTGAATTTTCGGGTTATAAATCCAGAGAAGACCTTGCAAAAATATATTCTGATGCAGATTTGTTTGTTTTCCCCTCTACTACCGATACATTCGGGAATGTTATTTTAGAAGCACAGGCATGCGGAACTCCTGTTATTGTAACAAATAGCGGTGGTCCGATGGAAAATATTGTACCCGATAAAACAGGGATTATTATACAGGGGAATGATGAAGATGCACTTTATAACGGAATAAAAAGTATGCTTAACAAGGAAAAACTGGAATCTATGAGGCATGAATCAATAGAATATATGAAAGACAGGTCTTTTGAGGATGCTTTTCTTAAAACATGGGATATATATAGTCAGGTAATGTAA
>DYOT01000215.1:164-2483 GCA_020720345.1 Candidatus Caenarcanum sp. | reverse complement strand
CATCGCACATTCACACCTTTCGCTGTGCTCAGGTATGAATAAAGCGGGTTAATTATCAATATATTAATCTTGGTGTCCTTTGAGTATTCTTTGTGTTCTTTGTGGTTAAATCTTCTTATTTGACAGCCTCTTTTTATTCCTAATTAGTGTACAAATACCGTTTAATACTTTTTTTCGGAGTTTTTACAAATTCTTCTTCTTGCATTACTATGCGCGAAATGGCCATATAATTTGGCATTTGTTGGTTCAACTCTTTTTGGTTTTTTTCGAAATGAATTTTTACTTTTTCGCGGTCTAATCCATCTTGTTCTGCCTTTTCTAAATCAGGCACAATAAGAGCATGAAGCCTACCTTCTTTTTCAATTACCAGCGATTCCATTACATAAGGCAAACTGTTTATTCTTGCTTCAATTTCTTCAGGATAGATATTTTGACCTGAAGCTCCTAAAATCATATTCTTGCTCCGTCCTTTTATAGTAATAAATCCTTGCGAACTCATAACTCCTAAATCACCGGTTTTCAACCAACCTTCTTCGTCAAAAGTTTCAGCAGTTACAGCAGGGTTTTTATAATAACCAAGCATTACTTGAGGACCTTTTACTAATATTTCACCTTCAACTCTTTCTGGATCCGGAGAATCAATTTTAACCGTACATTGCCTAATTGGATAACCGCAGCTAAACTTTTGTAGTTTATCCCATGGGGCATAGCTAATTATAGGTGCGCATTCGGTCATACCATAACCAATAGTGTATCGAAATCCAATTTTTTTCAGAAAACTTTCTACTTCTTTATTTAAAGCAGCTCCTCCAATTATTACTTCAATAAAATTTCCTCCAAAAGCATCTTCCAATTGTTTTTTAACTTTTTTATGAACCACTTTTTTAAGTAAAGGGATGCCAAGTAAAATATTGGGCAACCCTGAACTAATGGCCGGTTTAACCTTATTTCGGTAAACTTTTTCCATTATTAAAGGAACCAAAATAACCAAACGTGGTTTTATTTCTTTAAATGCTTGTAAAATTACCTGTGGCGATGGAATTTTTCCTAAAAAAGTAATATGACAACCTTGGGTAAATTCGGCTAAAAACTCAAAAGCTAAACCATAAGAATGTGCCAAGGGCAAAAACGAAACAACAGCATCACCCGGTTTAAAATCAATAACTTCATCACCAAATTCAATATTGGTAGCAAAGTTTCCATGTGTTAGCATCACACCTTTTGAAAGACCTGATGTGCCGGATGTATATGAAATAGAGGCTAACTCTGTGTTAGAGATATTTTGTAATGAGAATGCTTCTGCATTAAGTTTCAGATTCTTTTTTAAATTACTTGCTAAAATTTCAGGTATTATTTGGTCTGTGGTATATAAAACTGAATAATTGTCAAGTGAAATAAAAGCTTTAATATTTGGAAACTTTGAAACATCAAGTTTTTCAAAAATATAATCGCTCAGGAATAGCAAAACTGCATCAGAGTGATTCACTGTGTTTTCAATATCACCCGAAGTAAAATCCTGCAAAAGCGGAACAGTTATAGCACCATAGCTTACGGTACTCAAAAAAGTAACGGCCCAATTGGCATTGTTCCGACCGATTTGAGCAATTTTATCACCTTTTTGTATTCCTATTTCTTGAAAAATGCCATGGAACTTTTTAATGTATTCAGCAGTTTCAGCATAGGTTAAAGTTTCTTCTTTATAATTGGTAAACGCCTCAAGCTCCCAATTCTTTACAATGCTGTTTTCAATAAACTCGTTAAATGTTAGCATATACCCTTTTTTAAATTAAAGCGAGTCGCTTTTCAAAGCCCTTTCAAAAATCAAAATTATAATTTTAGGACAAATAACCAAAATACATAATCAAGTTTAAATTAACAGTTACGTGTTAATAATCTCATTTATTGAGGATTAATAAACCTTTAAGGCTTGAAAAACAATAGTAAAAAAATCAAAAGATTAATCTATATCCATTGCTTTCAATAATTGATCAACTTCAGACTTGGTATCAGCAAGTTTTTTTTTGCAGCTTTTAATCAGTTGAGCTACATGTTTTACTTTGTCCGACAGCTCATCCACATTAAGGGAGTCATTTTCTATTTCTTCTATTATGGATTCTATTTCAAGAATCGACTTTTCATATGAAAATTTATTTGCCATAATATTTTAATTTCAGAAACTACAAAAATAGCAATATTGATTCAAATTTTAGCTGATGGTTTTTTAATAAATTGTCGTTTAACAGTAAAAGCAAAACCTATACAAGAAGCCCGCTTTATTCATACCTGAGCACAGCGAAAGGTGTGAATGTGCGATGGGCA
>DYOT01000215.1:0-101 GCA_020720345.1 Candidatus Caenarcanum sp. | reverse complement strand
CCCTCCCGATTTTACATCGGGATAGCTACACCCAAAATTGGGAGTTTTTATTTTGGTTCTATGTCATTTTGTGTGGGTAAATGATTCTCCTAATATTTATG
>DYOT01000214.1 GCA_020720345.1 Candidatus Caenarcanum sp. | reverse complement strand
ATTTTCCAATGTTGTTTGTTGCGTTGGACAAACTGTTTTGTACAACAAGTGAATTTACGTTCGTGTTGATGACGATACTCATGAATAGATTCTCCTTATCTAAACTAACACATCCCTGATATAACCTGAAGCGCTTCTTGTTGGGTCATCCCTATAATCAGTTATTCATAAATAATAAATTTTTTTATAAAGTTTATATATTCTCTTTAAGTTATAAATATCTCCAACTAAAGTATATGTTATTAAACATATTCCCCAACTTTATTAATATAATTCATGCGTTGAGATTTTTATTTACTTTTATTTACAATTATATTTAAAATAATAGACATGACTAAAATAGGAATATTATATATTTGTCCCACTCCCATAGGGAACCTTGAAGATATAACTTTAAGAACAATACGAGTTCTTAAAGAAGTTGATATCATTGCATGTGAAGATACAAGAGTTACTCAAAAACTGCTTAATCACTATAAAATAACAACTCAAACCGTTAGCTATCATAAATTCAGCGAGAAAGAAAAAAGTGTCTATCTTATAAAACAAATAAAGGAAGGCAAAAATATTGCCCTCGTTTCAGATGCTGGAACTCCTTTAATAAGCGATCCCGGTGCTGAATTAATCAGAGAAGCAAATTTAAATAATATAAAAGTCATTCCTCTCCCCGGAGCAAGTTCCGTAATAACTGCTTTATCAGTAGCCGGAACAGAGAAAGGAGATTTTGCATTTTTTGGCTTTTTACCAAGAACTTTTAAAGAAAAAGAAAAAGTTTTAACAAAATATTCTGAAATCAATATGGTATTTTTTGAATCAGCTAACAGGATTGTTGACTCCCTTGCTGAAATTTTAGAAATACTGGGAGATAGAAACGCTGTAATAGCAAGGGAACTTACTAAAATTTACGAAGAAATAAAAAAGGGCAATATTAGCAATTTAATTGAATATTACAGACAAAACCCTCCCAGAGGAGAAATAGTCTTAATTATAGAAGGACAAAAAGAAGAAAAAAGCCCCGATGAAGTTGAAATATGTGAGAAAATTAAAATTCTAAAAACTGAAGGCTTTTCAACAAAAGAAATAAGTAAAATTATTTCTATGCTTACAGGATTCCCAAAAAAGAAAGTTTACGATCTGGCTTTAAATAAGTAAAATTGATAAAATATTTATGGCTGATAAAATTAGGTTGGTTGAAAATGCAAGCAGTTAATGATAATTTAAATAAAAATTTAGATGCTATTAAAAGATATAACAGCTTTTTAGCCGGAAAAATCCTGCAACATACTCAAGCACAAGGGAATACTCAATTTGTCCAGAGCAAATCCGGGGATGTAAATTTATTATATAATGATATTCCCGTACATGATGAAAACAGCCCAATAGACGAGGCTATTCAGCTTTTAAACGGTTTAAAAAGAAATGACTCAAGAGATGTAACAGTAATCTACGGGCTAGGGCTTGGATATGTTTTAAAACGGTTTGTCGAAAACTATAAAGGTAACATTATAATTGTAGAATCCAATCTGGACATTCTCAGAATAACCTTTGAGGCGGTTGACTTTTCTCAAGAGCTTCAAAATCCCGGAATTCTTATTACAAATTTTTTAGAAGATATTACCCGCCACTTAAAACGTTTCTATGTTCCTGAAGCCAGAGTCCATTTTGTTGCAATGAATTCGTACAAATTATTATTTCCCGACTTTTACAAAGCTGTTTTAAACGAGGTTGAATACGATATGCCGGAAGAATATACCGGCGGTAACTTGAAAATAAATCTGGGCGCAGGAAAATGGAAAAAGCAGGGTTGGAAAACTCTTGACTGCTACAGGTTTGCAAGTATTAACATGGATTTGCGAAGTACCGATCCTATTCCCCTGGAAGATAATGTAATCACAAAAGCTTTTTGTTCTCACTGTATTGAGCATATTGAAGATTATCACCTTGAAAATTTGTTAAAGGAACTTTATCGCTGTATGGAGTCTGGAGCAATTTTCAGGGTTAGCTGCCCCGATGCCATGCTTGCTATTGACGCTTTCACGAGTGATAATACTGAATGGTTTAACTGGGTCAAAAAGAATAATATCGGCTCAATGCTTATTAATACTTTTGTCAGTTATGAATCAGGATCTGGCGGCCCGCAGGTTCCTGACTTAACGGTTAAAGAAAAGCTTGAAACTCTTGATACAGAAGATTTTATTGATTGGTGTGTGTCGTTAAAAGACAAGAACCGCTCTTATATTGCCCATACAAACGGCTATAATTATGAAAAATTATCAAGAAAGCTTGCGGAAGCAGGTTTTATAGATATAATACGCAGCAGCTACAAGCAATCCTCTGATTCTGAACTTATAGAACCTGAATTTGATTTACATCCAACAATAAGTCTGTATGTTGAATGTTTTAAACCTTAATTTATATTAAAAACAAAATTTGTATTAAAATCTGATTTTTTCCGATAAAATAAAATCATTATATAGTGCTCTCAAAAAGTAATTAGGAAATGAAATTATTTTTGTAAAAGCACTAT
>DYOT01000213.1 GCA_020720345.1 Candidatus Caenarcanum sp. | reverse complement strand
TAATAAAATTGGAAACAATGACTAGAGAAAAGGACACAAAATTATGAAATTCTATAAATCTGATTATTTTTTTAAAAAAGAATTTGTAAAAGATTTAATACTAATTTGTATTTGTGTAGTGATTTCCTTGATGGCAAGTTTTTTATTTGTAAAATATTTAATTAAAAATAATGAGAAATTAACTTACAAAGAATACGACACAAAATTATCCACCGGCACAATTAAAAACATTTTTACAGATTCTGACATAATTGCAAACATTGCAGCAGAAGTTTCTCCCTCTGTTGTATATATAAACACAGAACTGGAACAAACCATACAAAGCCCTGAAGTTGATATTTTCAACAACGACGAATTTTTCAAGCAGTTTTTTGGGTTTTCACCTTTTGGAGAAGAAAATATGCCCAAAAGACAGCTTAAAAGAAAATCAGCAGGCACAGGCTCAGGAACAATAATTACTTCTGACGGATATATACTGACTAATTATCACGTTGTTAGAGATGCATCAAAAATAACAGTAAAAACCAGGGACGAAAAAGAATATAAAGCCAGAATAGTAGGCAAAGATAAATTCAGCGATCTGGCTATAATAAAAATCGACGAAAAAAATTTAACACCTGCCAGACTGGGCGACAGTTCAAAAATCAGACCCGGTCAATGGGCAATAGCTGTAGGAAGTCCACAAGGTCTTGATAATACAGTAACTCTAGGAATAATAAGCGCATTAAGCCGTCAAATACCTGAACTTCCAAATGTAAGCTTTATACAAACAGATGCAGCAATTAATCCGGGAAACTCCGGCGGACCTCTTCTTAATATTAAAGGCGAAGTTGTAGGAATTAACACGGCAATTCTTGGTTCAGCGCAGAATATTGGATTTGCAATCCCTGTAAATATAGCAAAAAACATAACAGGTCAGCTAAAATCAGGTCAGACAATAGGTCATCCCTGGATTGGAATAGCAATGGCTCCGCTCAATAAAGAAACTTTAAAAACGCTCGGGCTTTCCGCAAATACTCACGGCATTGCTATAGCAAAGGTTATGCCAGACAGCCCCTCAGAAGCCTCAGGGCTAACAGAAGGCGATATAATCCAGAGGGTTGACGGTAAAAGATATGACAAGCCTAAAGACGTGCAAAATTATATCAGAAGCAAAAAAATAGGCGATAAAGTAAACATTCAGATTTTAAGGGACGGAAATATTCTGGGTAAAGACGTAAAAATCGGTAACTGGGGCGAAAAATAATTTTTAAATTATACTTTAACCCCTGTATTTAAATCACTACATCATGAGGAACTATAGAATCTTTATCAAGGACAGTATTTGCCTTAATAACAGAATTGTTAGCTATTATACAGCCGTCAAGAACCACATTTTCTTCTATGATAACATTATTCCAGATTATAGAATCTTTAATCCGAGCTCCGGACTTAATAATGCAATTGTTTCCTATAATATTGCCACCTTGAAAAACAACTTCTTCTTCAATTACAGAACTTTCTCCGACTACAATTTTGTTTTCTTCAGAAAATTTTTCTGAAATCTGTGCAGATTCAGCAATCCACCCCAGCCCTGATTTCTTATAGGGCATTTGGAAACCTGTCATTCCGTCTAATAGCTCTAATGAAGACAGTTTATACTGATTTATTGTGCCGATATCATTCCAGTAATCATTAATTTTAAACCCGCAAAATATTTTATTATCCTGCATAATTGCCGGAAAAACGTTTCTTGCAAAGTCATAAAAGGTATCTGCGGGAATATAATTAAAAATTTCTGTTTCAAAAACATAAATTCCTGTATTCACAAGGGTACTTTTTGCGTTTTCGGGCTGGGGTTTTTCCTGAAATTCAATTATTCTTGAATTTTCATCGGTAACAACAACCCCAAAGTGCTCAACTTCTTCGAGCGGGACTTCTTTTAAAGCCATAGAAGCAAGAGCACCTGCTTTTTTATGTTTTTCGTAAAGGTATTTAACATCTACATTAGTTAAAGCATCACCGCTTACGACAATAAAAGTTTCACCTGAAACAAAAAAATGTTCGCATTTCTTAACACCTCCAGCAGTGCCTGAAAGCGCTTCTTCATAAACATAATTAAAATTTATGCCTAACTTATTTTCTGAGAAAGATTCATGAATTGTTTCAGCACAGTAATGAGTGTTGGCTACTATATCGTTTATGCCGCATTTTTGCAAATGTCTTAAAATAAGCTCAATAATGGGAATATTTAATACAGGAACCATAGGCTTAGGAATTTTTGAAGTAAGGGGGATTAATCTTGTGCCGGCTCCTGCCGCCATTATCATTGCTTTTTTTATCAATTTTTCTCTCCTTGAACTTTTAGGATTTTATCGTAAGTAATCGTTCCGATTCAGATTATTATTTTTGAATTTAAATCGATTATATAATATTCTACCAGTTAAATTTTTTAAGTGTCAATGAGAAAGGGTAAGTAGGCTAATTACACGTTTAAATCCGATTTTATTTAAAATGTTTTAATGTTATAAACAATATAGAAATTTATTTCAATTA
>DYOT01000212.1 GCA_020720345.1 Candidatus Caenarcanum sp. | reverse complement strand
AGTGAGATCTGTTGAAACAGTATGCGGCAAATTCTGTCATTGTATTAAAGAGTTCTTCGGCAATTTTAGGATCGACTTTATTTCTGGCAGCGCCGGAAATAAAGGTTTCCCTTTGTTTGTCCATTTCTTCGGACTTTTTCTTGCCCATTGCGCGCCTTAAGATATCAGCCTGTCCGGGTGTATAGCCTGCTAATACCTGTGCTACCTGCATTATTTGTTCCTGATATACGATAGTCCCGTAAGTATCCTTCAAAATGGGTTCAAGAGAAGGGTGTTTGTATTCAACTTTTGCACGCCCGTGTTTTCGCTGGACAAAATCTCCTACCATTCCTGAATTTAAAGGACCGGGGCGGAAAAGTGCTACAAGAGCACCTAAATCTTCAAATACAGAGGGTCTTAAGTCCTTAACAAGAGTTTTCATCCCCGAGGATTCAAGCTGAAAAACTCCGTCAGTTTCCCCTTTTGAAAGCATTTCGTATACTTTGGTATCGTCAAGAGGAATTTTATCAATATCTATTGTTATTCCGTGTCTTTTTATGATTAATTTAAGAGCATTATCAATAATTGTAAGGTTTCTTAGGCCTAAAAAGTCCATTTTCAAAAGACCGAGTTTTTCCAAATCGCCCATAGGATAGCTTGTAATAACAAGTTTTTCCTTGGAATGCTGAACAGGTACTATTTCCGACAGCGGATCTCGGGAAATTATAACCCCTGCCGCATGAGTTCCTACATTAAATTTAATTCCTTCAACTGATTTAGCTAAATCAACGAGTTCTTTAACCCTTGGATCTTTATCATAAAGGAGTTTTAAGTCCATCCCTTCCTGAAGAGCGTCGTTAATTTTTGTTTTAGGTAATGAGGGAATCATTTTTGCGTATTTATCTGACTCCGAATAAGGAATATCAAGCACACGGGCAACGCTTTTCATTGCAGCTCTTGCAGCAAGTGTTCCGAAGGTGATAATCTGGCATACTCTATCTTCGCCGTACATTTCGGTTACATAATTTATAACCTTTTCCCTTCTGTCAATGCAAAAATCTATGTCCACGTCGGGCATGCTTACTCTTTCAGGGTTCAGAAATCTTTCAAATAGAAGATTATGCCCAATCGGGTCAATTTCTGTTATTCCCAGAGAATATGCAACAAGGCTTCCGGCGGCAGAACCCCTGCCGGGACCTACGGGAATTTTATTATCCCTTGCATATTTGATAAAATCCCACACAATAAGAAAATAACCGGCAAATCCCATTTCTTCCACGATTTTTAATTCGTAAGTGAATCTTTCTTCAATTTCAGGGGTAATTATTTCGTAACGTTTTTCCAAACCTTGCCTTGCAACTTTGTCGAGATAGGATTCAACCGTATGATTTTTTGGTATGGGGTAGTTTGGAAGGATTGATTTGCCCATTTCCAGAATAAGATTGCACTTTTCAGAGATTTTGACTGTGTTATCTATAGCTTTATTGAAGGTTTTCTCATCAAGCCAGCTAAAGGCTTCCTGCAAATCATCTGAATTTTTAACATAAAACTCGTTATTCGAAAATTTCATTCGGGAAGGGTCATTTCGTGTTTTCCCTGTCTGTATGCATAGAAGAATGTCGTGGCAAACCGAATCCTGTTTTTTTGTATAATGGCTGTCGTTTGTAATTATAAGTTCAATTCCGGTTTCTTCGGCAAGTTTTACAAGCTGGGGATTGATTTTATTTTGTCCTTCAAGTCCATGATCCTGTAATTCAATATAAAAATCGTTTCCAAAAAGGTTTTTAAAGTATTCAGCTTTTTCTTTAGCTTTTTCATAGTCATCATTAAGCAATGCACGTGGGATTTCTCCCTGCAAGCAGGCTGAAAGGGCAATAAGACCTTCTTTATGTTGTTCCAGAATTTCATGATTAATTCTTGGTTTATAGTAAAAACCGTCAATATGAGCTATACTTACCAGTTTTACAAGGTTTTTGTAGCCTTTTTTGTCTTTTGCCAGTAAAACCAGATGGTTATTTGAAACTTTTTTTGTTTTTTCGTTTATATCGCCTTCTATCATATAGACTTCGCAGCCTATAATCGGCTTAATTCCCTCCTCTTTTGCCATTCGGTAAAATTCAACCGCACCATACATCACGCCATGATCAGTAATAGCTACTGCAGGCATGTTATTTTCTTTTGCATGCTGCAAAAGCTCGTTGATGCGGGTAGCTCCATCAAGAAGGCTGTATTCTGTATGCAAATGAAGAGGGACGTATTGTTTCAAAATTTTACCGGAATTTTTTTATGATTTTGTTTGTGTTTTTGGCTTTGATTCATCATCAAAAGTTGTCCAAATTATAGCAATCATTGTAATTATAAGGCTAATGCCGACTATATACCCTGCAATGATATTTAAATTATCAACATTTGCCATATTAATCTTCTCCTAATTTTTTTATATGTTTTCTTATTTTAAAAGTTAAAACAAACATGCTTATAAGACTGGAAATAATCAATAAAATATTCATTGCAAGAAAGCCAGTTATTATTAATTTACCAAAATTTGCAACAAACCAACCCACGCTGGCAAAGTTTACG
>DYOT01000211.1 GCA_020720345.1 Candidatus Caenarcanum sp. | reverse complement strand
AATTCGTTGCTTTTTAAAGAAATCCTTGATAAGTTTTGAGCATTCCTGTTCAAGGATTCCGCCTGTTATTTTTGGAGTAAATTGAATAAAATCAGACATATTTAAAGCTGATACTAAAGCCCCATAAAGAGGGTCGTATGCTCCGAAAACAATTTCAGGAATCCTGCTGTATAAGATTGCCGCTGCGCACATCGGGCATGGTTCAAGAGTAACGTATAATATAGTATTTTCCAGTCTCCAGCTTTTAAGTATTTTAGAGGCTTCTTTTATAACGAGGATTTCCGCATGGGAAGTGGCATCGTTTTCCAGCTCTTTGCGATTATGGGCTTTTGCTATTATTTTGCCGTTATAAACAAGCACAGCTCCAATCGGGACGTCATCGCCTGATTTTCGTGCTTCTTCCAGCGTTGCTTCCATGAATTTTATATTGTTATCTTTATGCATGATTGTTATTATAGCAGTGAGATATTCGTACTGTCATCCCGAAGTGCAAAAGGCACATAATTGGGATAGATAAGGAGATTTGCAAATGCAATACACACAGGCAAATATCGGCAGGGTTTTCATAGTAAAATTTGCTGCCGAAGAAGATGTTTTAGATGGGTTAAAAGACTTAATAAAAAAAGAAAATATTAAGGCAGGTGTAATCCAGCTTATAGGAGCTTTGGGATATGTTGATGCAGTTGTAGGTCCTGAAAAGAAAGAATATCCCCCTAATCCTGTATGGTGGAATTCTGAAGATGTTAAGGAAATTATTGCGCTGGGGCTTTTTGCATGGGAGGGTGATGAACCTAAAATTCATCTGCATGCCGGTTTTGGAAATAATAAAGAAGTGAAAATAGGCTGTATAAGAAAGAAAACAGAGGTTTATTTAACCATAGAAGGCGTTGTTCAGGAATTTGTTGATACTAACGTGGTGAGAAAACTTGATGAAAGATACAATGCCAGTTTGTTAAGTTTTGAATAAAAATGTTGGGCATATCTACGCTTCGTTTTGTAACTGGGAATTACATTCAAAAGAAAGATTTTTACTAATATTAACATCTTAATAGTAATGTGCATGATAATATAATGATTCATGAAAAAGAACCTTGGAAGATTGCTTCGTATTATCAACCATCAAATATTAAGTCGATGCATGCCTCGCAATGACAGTTAGCAAAAGGAATAATAAATTGCCTGAATATAATGCGCAGGAAAAATATGAAAAACTGCCGCCTCAAAGTATAGAAGCCGAACAGGCAGTGATTGGCGCTTTGTTAATTGATAATAATGCAATAACAAAAGTTGTCGAGATGCTTAACCCTGAAAGTTTCTACAAGCAGGCGCACAGATATATTTATGCGTCTATGGTGAAGCTTTTTAACAATAATGAACCTATAGATATTCTTACTGTTTCAGAGCATTTAAGATGTACAGATAAGCTGGAACTCATAGGGGGAAGGGCTTATATAAATGATCTTGCCCTTGGACAAATAACTTCCGCAAATATTGAATATTATGCCCGAATAATTACTGAAAAATCTGTATTAAGAGAGCTTATCAAAGCCGGAAGTGAAATAGCTTCTCTGGGATACGAAGATGAAGGCGTTGAAAGAGCTCTTGATACAGCTGAACAGCTTATTTTTGCAATTTCGCAGAGGAAAGTTGACAGCAATCTTACCGCTGTCGGCGATATAGTAGGCGAAAGCTACAACAGAATAGAGCAGCGCTATAATAACAAAGAAGAATTAACCGGAGTTCCCAGCGGGTTTTATGATTTAGACACTTTAACAGCAGGTTTTCAAAATTCTGATTTAATAATTGTCGCAGCAAGACCTTCTATGGGTAAAACGGCTTTTTGTCTTAATATAGCTCAGGAAGTGGGAATAAGAAAGAAAATGCCTGTTGCTGTATTCAGTCTTGAGATGTCAAAAGAGCAGCTTGTTCAAAGGATGCTATGCTCTGAGGCGGAAATTGATTCAAGCCGCTTAAGGACAGGACACATGTACGCTGATGACTGGTCAAAACTTGCCAACGTAATGGGAGAAATGGGAGATAGTCCCATATTTATTGATGATTCTCCGGGTGCTACCGTTACCGATATCAGGGCTAAATGCAGAAGGCTCTGTCTTGAACACAAACAAAAAGGCTTGGGGCTTGTTATCATTGACTATTTGCAGCTTATGGAAAGTGCCAGCACAAGAAAAAACGACAGGGTTCAGGAAATATCCTCAATTTCCAGAGGATTGAAAAACCTTGCAAGGGAATTAAAAGTGCCTATAATTGCGCTTTCTCAGCTTTCAAGGGCGGTGGAAGCCAGACAGAACAAAAAGCCTATGCTTTCAGACCTGAGAGAATCAGGAAGTATCGAGCAGGATGCTGATATAGTTATGTTTATTTACAGAGATGAGTATTATAATCCCGATAATCTTGATAACAAGGGCAAAGCAGAAATTATTATATCAAAACAAAGAAACGGTCCTGTTGGAAGTGTTGAATTGTTGTTCCAGGGTAATATAACAAGGTTTAAAAACCCTGTAGGAGCTAGAACAAAAGTGTTTTAAGCTTGTTTTATTTTAAAAATTCCACACTTTTCCTATAATTTACAGTTT
>DYOT01000210.1 GCA_020720345.1 Candidatus Caenarcanum sp. | reverse complement strand
GCAACAATAGCAAATCAGGCAAAATTAATAGCTGATGCAGCTTTCGAAGCTAAATACTCAGCTTTCTTAAAAACAAATTTAAGCACAACAGAGCAGAACTATTTAACAAATAATAACGTTGACCTTACAGCTATAGATGCAAACGGTAATCCTAAATATCTTGTAGCTAAAGGCAGCCGGGACGGCAAATACCACGTATATGCAGCCAACCATGGAACAGTATACAAAGCAGTTACCCAGGTGGCACAAGGCAACAATTACCTCTACACAACAGATGCCGCTTCAAACAAAGCAATGGCTAACACCGCAAAGTCAACAGGCGCAAGCTACGTAATGAACCAAGGCAGATACGCAACAGGTTCACCATTAGTTCTAGATACAAACGGCAACGGCGAAATAGAAACACAGCAAGGAATCGGCGTAGACATTGATGGTAACGGAGCTGCTGATGGCGCTGCTGTTAACGGCGATAAAATGCTCGCAATGGGCGACATCAACAGAAACGGCAAAATTGACGGGGCTGAAATATTCGGCAACGAAACAGTTAACCCTTTCACAGGAGAAAAAATTAACGCAGCTAACGGATTCGAAGCATTAAAGAAAATTGCAGAAAGCGCAGAAGCAAAGTCCGGTCTCAAGATAATAAAAGATAATCAGGTTGACCTTAAAAATCTACAATTAATACTCAACGCAGTAGCTTCTAATATTGGTTTAATAAGCGACAATAACACAACAAAACTCGAAGACCTTGGCAACATTGCAAAAATCAATCTTGCATACGAAGATAAAAATGATGATGTAGGCTATATGACAAGCAATGCTGATAAAGAAGCATTAAGCCTTCAGTTAGGATCATTCTCAACAACAGACGGTATACAACACAAAGTAAACGATGTATGGTTCAAATTATCCTAAATAATAAAACATAAAATAATAAACATAAAAAATTAAATCCTCCCGAAATTAAATCATAAAGGGAGGATTTAATTTTTTCCTAAAATTCTTGAATATCATAAATTATTACTATAGAATTATTTATAATGGGCATTTGTATAATCAAAATTAATAAAAATTAGGAATAATGGAGAAAATAATGCATACAAAGATAAATATAACTCCTTCGAAAAAACTTTTAAATCTTCCTACATACGTTTTTGCCGAGCTTGACGAATGGAAGGAAGAAGCAAGATCAAAAGGCATGAATTTAATAGACCTTGGAATAGGAAATCCTGATGGCGCAACTCCTCTTCCTGTTATAGAAGCAGCCATAAAAAGTCTTCAAAATGTAAAAAATCATGGCTATCCTGAGTTCAAGGGGAAAGATTCATTCAGAGAAGGAATTTCTGAATGGCTGCATCAAAGATACAATATTAACATTAATCCTAAAGATGAAATCCAGACACTTATCGGGGCAAAAGAGGGGCTCGCTCATCTGGCTTTAGCATACACTGACCCGGGCGATATCAATATTGTCCCGGATCCTTATTATCCTGTACTTTCAAGAGGAACATGGCTGGCAAATGGTGATATTTACCATATAAAGCTTGAAGAAAAAAATGATTTCCTTCCTGATTTATCTTCCATTCCAGAAGAAGTAGCAGAAAAAGCAAAAATATTTTTTGTTAATTATCCTAACAATCCTACTGCTGCTGTGGCAACTTTAGAATTTTACAAGCAACTGGTGGATTATTGCAGAAAATATAATATATTACTCTGCACTGACCTTGCGTATAGCGAAATATCTTTTGACGGCTATAAACCGCCCAGTGTTTTTCAGGTAGAAGGGGCGAAAGACGTTGCAATAGAGTTTTATTCCTTCTCTAAAACATACAACATGGCTGGCTGGAGAATAGGCTTTGCAGCAGGAAACAGAGATTTTATAAAAGCATTATATAGTGTTAAAACTAATATGGATTACGGAACATGTTCAATTATACAGGATGCGGCACTGGCTGCCTTAAAAATGCCGCTTTCTGTTTCTTCGGAAATTACCGGAATATACCAGAGAAGACGCGATTTTATGGCGGATGGATTTAAAAAGCTTGGATGGGATGTCAGAAAACCGAAATCCACTATGTATTTTTGGCTGAAAGTTCCGGAAATGTATGATTCAAAAAGCTGGTGCAAAATGGTTCTGGAAAAAACAGGCGTTGTTTTTACTCCCGGCATTGCTTTTGGGAAATATAGTGATGGATATTTCAGGGTTTCAATAGTTGCGCCGGATGAAAAACTGCATGAAGCCATTGACAGGCTTGAAAAAGCAAACATTAGATTCGCTTAAGGGCAAGCTTGAGGAAAGATGACTAAAAAGCAATCGCATTGTCATTGCGAGGCTGTTTCGCAATGACAATGCGCATCTTTTAGCTTTTTTCCTCAGCCTTGGGGTTAAGCCTAAAGGGTGAGTTATAAAAATCACCCCTGAAAGTGATTATCAAATTTTATTATTTGAGTTATTATAATTAGGCATGTTTAAGTAACTTTTTAAGTAATAGGAGTTTAGGTGAGCTATGAGAAAATTTTTCACAAAAAAACAAAACAAAAAAAGTAAAGGTCAGAGTCTCGTTGAATACGGACTTATTCTTGCACTTGTATCAGTAGTAGCAATTACAGT
>DYOT01000209.1 GCA_020720345.1 Candidatus Caenarcanum sp. | reverse complement strand
GCTCATTGTTTTTGTAGATGTAAAACACAGACAGGAAATTTATAAAGACTTATAACCATTTGAAAAGAGAGAAAAATGCACGAAATACAAAGTTTAAGTAAAGAAGAACTCGGAGAATTAGAGCTTTTATCAAAAAAAATCAGGGGACAGGTTTTACAAATGATATTTAAAGCTCAATCAGGGCATCCGGGAGGGTCTCTCTCCTCTGTTGACCTGATTCTTGTTTTGTATAAAAAAATTATGAAACTTTGCAAGGATTGGAATGAATGCCCCGAATGGTCTAACAGGGACAGGTTTGTCCTCTCCAAAGGACATGCATCAGCAACTTTGTATAGTGTTTTATGCGAATGCGAATATTTTTGCCCCACAGAAATTGATTCTTTCAGGCAATTAGGCGCCAGGCTTCAGGGACATCCTTCCAATGAACACTTACCCGGAATTGAAGTCCCGTCAGGTTCTCTCGGACAGGGGCTTTCTCTCGCAAACGGGCTTGCTCTTGCTCTAAAACTAGACAAAAACCCTTCAAGAGTTTTTGTTTTAATGGGAGACGGTGAACTTCAGGAAGGGCAAGTATGGGAAGCCGCCATGAGCTCAAAACATTATAATCTAAATAATGTTATTGCAATCGTGGACAGAAACCGCTATCAGATAGACGGAAGCACAGAAGAAATTATGGGACTTGAGCCGCTTGCGGATAAATGGAAAGCTTTCGGCTGGCAAGTTCTTGAAATTAACGGACATGATATTCATGAAATTTATGAAGCATATCAGAAAGCTATTAATATTTCTGAAGAAAAAGCTTCACCTGTAATGATAATTGCCAATACAGTTAAAGGCAAAGGGGTTTCCTTTATGGAAAATACTGCTGCATGGCACGGCAAAGCCCCAACAGAAGACGATTACAAAAAAGCAATCCAAGAACTTAATAAATAAAAATGTCTTATAAAAAACATATTAAAAGGTAAATTAAAATGATTAGTGATAAAAACAAAACCAGCTCCCTTAGAGCCGCTTACGGTGAAACTCTGGTTGAATTGGGCAAAATTAATCCGAATATAGTTGTGCTGGATGCTGATCTGGCTTCATCTACCCAGACCATTATGTTTAAAAAAGCTTTTCCTGAAAGATTTTTTAACATGGGTATCTCTGAGCAGGATGCAATTTGCACAGCAGCAGGACTGGCATGTGCCGGTAAAACAGCTTTTGTAAGCACATTTGCTGTTTTTGCCACAGGTAGAGCTTGGGATCAAGTAAGATGCTCAGTATCCTATCCCAAATTTAATGTAAAAATTGTTGCCACTCACGGTGGATTATCTGTCGGAGAAGATGGAGCAAGCCATCAGGCACTTGAAGATATCTGTTTAATGAGGGCTTTGCCGCATATGACAGTAATAGTCCCTGCTGACAGTATTGAAACAAAAGCTGCGATAAGATATGCCGCTGAAAACAAAGGTCCTTTCTATATAAGAATAGCAAGACCCAATCTCCCTGAAATATTTAACGAATCAGAATATAAATTCAGCATTAAAGCAAATGTTTTAATGGAAGGAAAAGATATAACCATTGCATCATATGGCGAAACTGTTACAGAATGCCTAAAATGCGCTGATATGTTAGCAGAAAAAGGTATTTCAGCAGAAGTTATTAATGTTTCCACAATTAAACCGCTCGATGAAAATACAATTCTTCAAAGTGTGAGTAAAACCGGATGTGTTATGACAGTTGAAAACCACTCAATAATCGGCGGTCTTGGCAGCGCTGTTTCCGAGCTTCTGGCAGAAAATATGCCGCTTCCGCTTAAACGTGTGGGAGTAAGAGACGAATTTGGACAGAGCGGAAAAGCTCCTGAATTAATGGAAAAATATGGATTAACAGCAGAAAAATTTATTGCTGACGCTATAAATTTATTAAAAAAGAAGAAATAATACTAATTAGACAGATTTTTTTGAAAAAGGAGGAAAAGGAGCAAAAAATGTTCTTCCTATTTTTTCATATTCTTTTGCTATGAAGGCGCCTTCTTCTGCCTTTTTCCTAACTGCATCAGCTATTTTTTCGACAGCGTTATCTTTCAATTCAGTTGAATTTGCACTTTTAAATAAATCTCCAACCGCTAAACGATTTTCATCTTCATGCTGAAGCGATACTAAAATATTAGGCTCTCCACCTTTGGCAGCTTTAAAACCCAAAACAACAGAGCTAAAGGCTTCTTTCATAGCGCCTGTTTTTTCCTGTACAGTATCTATAATTTTTCTAAAATAATTTCTATTAGCTAATACCAGTTGTCTTAACGCATCTAACCTGACAATTTTTTCAGGTTTTTTCAGATTGTCTTTTGCTGTTTTAAATTCTCTTGTAGCTATTGAAATTCCATAGCCAAATGCAATATTATTTGATGAATTTTTCATATTTAAGCGATTATTACGGTTTGAATTTTGGAAATCGCTGTTAAATAAAGGTCTTGAATGTATTTGCATATAGAATTCCTTATTATTGTATTATTTACATGTTATATAAAAATAAATTAAATTTAAATCACGAACACATATATATAAAATAGATATTATTTTTTATAAAAGGTTGCCTCTGTATTTTTTGTTATAATATAATCAACA
>DYOT01000208.1 GCA_020720345.1 Candidatus Caenarcanum sp. | reverse complement strand
TATTTTATAAACCTGTGAGTAATAGTGAAATTTTTAGTGCTTAAGTCAGAATAATCCATAATTGCGTAACATGGATAAGGATTTTGGTCATGCGGTCTTCCAACGCTTCCGGCGTTAATTATGGTTTTATCACCAACTTTATGAACATTAGGAATATGTGTATGTCCGCAGAAAATAACATCTTCCACCACTCCGGAAATTATTTCTTTTACCGTTTGCTCGCTTAAATACGGATAAATATATTCATTTATTTGTCTTGGTGAACCATGCACAAGTAAAAGCTTTAATTTACCAATTTTTTCCGTACGCTGTTGAGGCAGCTTCACTAAAAAATCAACCTGATCAGGTCTTAAAATTTTTTCTCCCCTTGCGGCGGCGGTAATTATCATTTCATCGCAGTTGCCCCTGACTATTGAAACGTTTTTTTGTTTTGAAAACTCAATTATTATGTCAAGAGTTTCCTGCGGTTTTCTGCCCATAAGTGCCAAATCTCCGCAAATAAAGATTTTATCTGCTTTTTGGTCTTCTATGTCTTTTAATACGGCTTTTAGATACTCAAGATTTCCATGAATATCTGACATAACAGCTATTTTCAATGCATTATCTTTCTTTAAATTAGTTTATATTAGCTTCTCTGACGGCAGCTGTTTGCTGATTTCTGCTGAGCTCATGACGCAAAGTTTCCACACTGAAATAGACTATAGGAGAGCTATCATTTTTTTGAAGATAAACGTCTTTTAATCCTGACTGAATAATAAATCTTTTGCACAGGATACAAATCTGGTCATGCCCGAAAACATATATTGTACCGTCTGTACATTTTGCTTCTCCAGCTTGAATAATAGCGTTCTGCTCTGCATGGATAGATTGGCATGTTTCATATCTTGTGCCTGACGGGATATTATTTTCCACACGATAGCATGAACCTTTTTCCAAACAGGAAACTACTTTGCTTGGTGTGCCGTTATAGCCTGTAGCTTTAATTTTATTGCTTGTATCAACTATTACAGCGCCTACCTGTGCCCTTATACAGCTTGAGCGGGTGGACGCCTGTTTTGCAAATCCCATAAAATATTCTTTAAAACTTGGACGCATTTATCTTATATTCCTGTTAGTTACTTACTAAATTATAATATAATAATTGTTCTATTCGCAAAATTTTTGTAAAATAAATAAGTAAAGATTAATTTTTATTTGAGGTGGAATTTTAATGGTAAATAAAATAAAATTCGGTACAGATGGCTGGAGGGGCATAATAGCGGAAGATTTTACTTTTGATAACGTTATTATTGTTACAAAAGCTGTTGCTGGCTATATAAAAACAAAATACGACCCTTCAAAGCCAGTTATTATAGGCTATGACACAAGATTTCTAGCGGATAAGTTTGCTGAAAGAGCGGCGGAAACACTAAATAATCTTGGAATTAACGTATTAATAACAGAAACAGATGCGCCCACGCCGGTTATTGCCTATTCTGCGAAGAATCTTAATTCTGCCGGAGCGTTAATGTTTACTGCTAGCCATAATCCTCCTGAATATTGCGGTATTAAATATATTCCTGATTATGCCGGTCCTGCTACTACTGATATTACTGATGTGATTGTTGAAAACGTAAAAAAACTTCAGGAAGGGCAGATTGTAGTTGAGCCTTCTGCTATTAAGGGAAAAACTGAAAAATTTGACCCGAAACCTGAATATATTAAAGTTGTTAAACAACTTGTGGATTTGGATAAAATAAGACAGGCCGGGATAAAAGTCTTTTATGACCCTCTTTATTCCACAGGTAGAGGCTATGTCGACGGCTTATTGAAAGAAGCAGGCTGTCAGGTCAATACAATTCATGACTGGAGAGACGCTCTTTACGGCGGGGGAATGCCTGAGCCAAAAGAAAAGTATCTTGTGGAATTAAAGAAACTTGTTCTCGAAAATTCACCTGCAATAGGGCTGAGCAATGATGGAGATGCTGACAGGTTTGCTGTTATAGACGAAAAAGGAAATTTCATTTCTCCTAACGAAATTATAGTTGTGTTACTCAGGCATTTAATCAAAAATAAAGGCGCAAAAGGCTCAGTTGTAAAAACAGTTGCGGTTAGCCGCCTGATTGACAAAATTGCCGAAAAATACGGCATCAAAGTTCATGAAACCGCAGTCGGATTTAAGTGGATCGGGCAGGTTATGAGGAGCGAAAATGTTATTATAGGAGGCGAAGAATCCGGTGGATTAAGCGTGTTGGGGCATATTCCCGAAAAAGACGGAATAGTTGCCGACCTGTTAGTTCTTGAAGCCATGGCTTATGAAAACAAGCCGCTTTACCAGATTATAGAAGATATAAAAAATGAAGTTGACGCTCATTTTATTAATAAAAGAATAGATCTTCATGTAACCGAAGCGGTTAAGGAAAAAATTCTGAATATATTTGCAAATAATCCACCGGGCGAAGTTGGCGGATTAAAAGTATCTAATATAAACACTCTTGACGGTTTTAAGTTTTATTTTGAAGGTGATGACAGTTGGATGCTTGTAAGACCAAGCGGAACAGAGCCACTATTCAGAATTTATTTTGAAACGGATTCTAAAGATAAACTTGAAAAAATGATTGAAGATATTCAGAATCTGGTTA
>DYOT01000207.1 GCA_020720345.1 Candidatus Caenarcanum sp. | reverse complement strand
TAATCATTCAAAATTCAAGCTTTTTTCCAGATAAACATTGCCCGGCTCTTGAACGGATGACCTGGAAGCATAAATTTTATAATAGTTGCTTCTCCAGATTTTACCGCCAGGAGCGACAAAAATATAGCTTAAATCTTTTTTTGCCTGTTGCATAGTAATTATTCTGTTATTATTTGTATCTTCTACAGCTGGTATATATTTTTTGCTGGCTCTGCCTAATGGTGAAACTCCTCTTAATTCAACAACACTCTTAAAACTGTAATTTTTGTGTGCCCAATGGCTGATATCAACTCCATCTTGTTCTAAAGTTTTTAATATATCTCTTAATAATTTCTGGCTCGCCGCAGGTCCATGATCTACGGCGTTAAATTTATCAGACATATAGCTTTTTATATACGTATCAGAAGGTTGCGGATTATATTGGCTCAAAATAATGCCTTTTCTAACCTTGATATTGCAGGCTGTTTTTAGTGCATTGCCCATCATATTAATATATTTATCCCGCCAATATTTAGCTTCTTTATCTTTACCTTTTCTTTTAGCAGCATAGCTTCTAGTCATAAAATCATGAAAAGTGCTTACAGAGATGCTAAAAGAGTTAATACTGTCAGGATTTTGGGCAAATTTTTCCGCTGCCTGCTGCGAAAATTTGCTGTGCCAGCCGGCTGTAGTGATATATGTCTTTTTGCCTAATTTATTGTAAAAGAGCATTGATGCATCATAAAAGTTCTTAGGATTACCTTCATTATCAACACTTGCGTAGATCATTGGGTCGGAAGAGCTAAAAAGATTGTATTCATCAAACGGCAAAGGGTCAAAGCCAAGTCTATTTTTAACAGTTGCAATTCCGTCAATGAATTTTTCAAAATTACCAAACTTCATTGTTTGAATTTTAGCAGGGGAACAAGCGCCACAATGTCCGCATTTATGTATGCAGCCTCTTTGAAGCTCAATGCCAGCAAAGTTTTCAGTAAATATTTTAAAATCTGATGCGCTCCACCCTTTAAAGACATCTATTCCTGCGCATATATCCTGTATTTTCTCCATATCAAGTTGACAAAGAGAAGAGGGTCGATTTTGTTTCATCCTCTCAAGATATTGCATTGTTTTTTTGGATGGTTTATCTAGAGGTAATTTTTTGATACGAGCACCAAAATAAATGCCCGACGGATAATTTAATCCTATTTCCGGATAAGAACTCCTTATGGGCTCACTTTTGCTATAAGATTTTTTGTTTAGTGACGTTGAATATAAGGATATGGGCTTAATTTGTACAAGGCTTATCATTTTATTTACCAAAATTAATTCACATTTATATCAGGTCAAAGCCGCTAATTGTCATTGCGAGGAGGAGTGTAGCGACGACGCGGCAATCCAAATATAATAATTATATAAAACAGCTGAAATTTTTTTGTTCTCTTTTTTACTGATAAAAACAGTTTTTGTAAAAAAACCGTTACAAAAGTCCTGTAAATCTCAAGATATAGGCTGATTTTCCCGATACAGAATATAACAGAGTGAATCGTGAGCAAAAAATAAAATAGAGGTTGTCGTCTTAAATGATAGCACTTGACGGAATTGACAGTTATTATGTAAATCGTTACTATTATTCTTTAATAAAAGCCAATAATAGTAATGCTTATTCTTCTATAGATAAATATTCCGAACAGGCTGCCAGTGGAATTCCAGCCTCTCAAAATACTCAGAGTACAGAAAGCTCATCCCAAACACAAAATACCCAGCAGGCAGATTCTTCAAGTCAGATTGATAATGTCCCAAAAGATTACTCAACACTTATAGAGCTTTTAAAACTTCATGTTCCTCAAAACAAGCTTGCAATTTTGCTTAAGCTTCCACATTCAGAGCTTCTCCAGTTCTTATATATGCTTGATAAGAATGACCTTCTTAACGGATTAAAATTTTTCACAAAAGATAAATTGCTTCAGTTCGTATATAACCTGCCAAAAGAGCAGCTGCTTAAAATGCTTTTTTCAATGTACACATCAAAAGACCAGATTCTGGAGCTTATGCCGATTAAGGAACTAAATCGATTTTTATCAAGCAAAAAAATTGAAAAATCAAACCTGATTAAAATTTTCCAGTCGCTTTCTCCAACAGAACTTGCACAAATTATGGAAGCCGCAACCGGAGTTCCTCAAGGTAATAAGTCGCAAGCGCAACTTATAGAAGGATTAAAAGGACTTCAAACTTATCAGATTCTGGATGGAATAAAAGGGCTTGACTATAAAAAAATGCGTAATCTTGTTTCAGAAATGCTAAAGCAGGATGATTCCCTTTATATGGAATTTTCTCAAACCGAGCTTTTTGCAAGAACCGAAAACTTTACAAAACCATCTCTTATTGAGGGAATGGGCAATCTTGACAACGACCAGATAATAAAATATCTTGATAAATTGCCGGATAATCTTCTTTCTGTTGTTGCAACTCAAATTGATACCGATACTTTCGCACAGATACTTATCAATAATTATCAAAATCTTTTATCTTCAATGTTTTAAAGAATAATTCACAAATTGCTCACATTAACTCCCCTTACAGGCTAAAAAACTGGTAAGGGTTTTTTATTACTACCTTAATGCGGGGATATAAAATCAAAAAAATTTATGCTAGTATAAATC
>DYOT01000206.1 GCA_020720345.1 Candidatus Caenarcanum sp. | reverse complement strand
TAAACTTTCCCTACAAGTTTTAGGGATATATAAACAGATGGGCAAAAATATATTAATGACGGCAATAGTTCCTCATCCGCCTATAATTGTTCCAGAAATAGGAAAAGGAGAAGAATTAAAGGCAGAAAAGACAATTTTCGGTCTTATTAAATTATGCGGTGAAATTGCCGAATTAAAGCCGGAAACGATTGTAATTGTTACTCCTCATTCAGAATTTAATCCTTATTTTTTCAGCGTTTATTCAGGCAACGTTTTAAGCGGAAATTTTGGAATGTTCAGTGCTCCTCAAGTTAAGCTTGAATTTGATAACGATATAGAATTTATTAAAGAGCTTGGATTAAGGATTAAAGAAGATTTTAGCAGATTAAATCTTTTGCCTGACAATGCATTGCTTGACCATGGGAGTCTTGTCCCCTTATATTATCTTTCAAAAGCAGGATACAACGGCAAAGTTGTTGTAATAAATTACACTATGTTTGATAAAGAAAAACATATTCTTTTTGGAAAATTTATAGCTGAAACGGCAGAAAAACTTGGCAGAAAAACTGTTTTTCTTGCCAGTGGTGATTTGAGCCATAGATTAAAGCCAGGCGCTCCGGCTGGTTATGATCCGGGAGCAAAGAAATTTGACGAATTAATCGCAGAAGGCGTTTTAAAGGGCGATTATAATATGATTACTGATATTTCATCAGAAATCAGAAATACGGCCGGAGAATGCGGTTACAATTCCCTTATGGTGGCTTTTGGAGTGGTTGATAATACTCCTCGGCATAATGAAATTATTTCTTATGAAGCCCCTTTTGGCGTGGGCTATATGGTAGCAAAATTATAGTTGACTCTAATTTATGCTAAAATGATACTTGAAATAAAGGTTTCAATTTATGGATGTTAAAGAAATCGCAAAAAAAATATGCGATAAATTAAAAAAATATGACGATTTTAAAGGTTTATATCTTTATGGCTCCAGAATAACAGGGAATTATAAGGATGACAGCGATATTGATATTGTTGGGGTTTTTGAAAAAGAACAGGATTATAAAAAAGAATTGGAAATAAGCGGAGAAGTCATAGATATAGAACTCGGTTTTGAAAATTATGTGATTATTGATTTTCACCCGATGACCGAAGCAGAACTAAATAGGAATTATATTTATTTCAACGAAATAAAAAAAGGCATATTTTATGCAGCATGATGATAAAAATGTAATAATACAAAACTGGCTTATAAAAGCTGATGAAGCACTAAATGAAGTTCAAAAAGCCATAGATACGGAAAGCTTAAGTAGTGCACAAAACAGGATTTATTACAGTATTTTTTATTCAGTTATGGCTTTGGGCTACTCCAGAGATTTCGTAACATCAAAGCATAGTCAGCTTCTTGGCTGGTTTAACCAGACTTTTGTTAAAGAAAAAATTTTTGATAAAAAATTTGGTGAAATATATAAAACAGCTTACGAAAATAGAATGCGAAGTGATTACACCTATACATACAAGCCTGAAAAAGAAAAAATTATCAATGCTTTTAGTAATGCAAAGAGCTTTGTAGAAGCAACTAGAAATTTTATACTTAAAGAACAGGAAAACTTATGAAACCTCAGGAATTGGCAAGATTAACTGTAGAAACATATATAAAAAGCCGTAAAAAACCGGCTTTACCGGAACAGCTTTCAGGTGTTGAAATAAAAAAAGCCGGCTGTTTTGTTTCCATAAAAACTAAAGACAATGATTTAAGAGGCTGTATCGGCACAATCCATCCAACTGAAGATTCTCTTATAAAAGAAATAATAAACAACGCCATATCAGCATCTACAAGAGATCCAAGATTTCCTGAAGTTGTTGAAGAAGAATTAGCTCATCTGAAATATTCTGTGGATATTCTTCATCCGCCAGAAATAGCAACTTCATTTGAAGAATTTGACCCGAAGATATATGGAATTATTGTAACTTCAGAAACCGGAAAAAAGGGACTGCTTCTTCCTAATCTTGAAGGTGTTGATACGGTGGAGCAGCAAATTTCTATCTGCCAGAGTAAAGCCGGCATGCATCCCCGTGAAAAGTTTTCCCTGCAAAAATTTAAAGTTGACAGATATTCCGAATAATTAGAAGCCGTATTGTTAAAAATCCAATAATCAATTTAGACAATGATTTAAGGCTTCGTGCGAAGCGGGTGTCGTTTAAAACCGAAACGGCTGTGATGAGCTAGCGAAGCAGGAGTATAAAAAGCTGAAGCGGAGCTTTGCTTCGATGGAAGCTTTTGAACTCATTTGCAGGCGTTTTAGGTTTTAACCAGACACATTCTTATATTCAGGCAGTATGCGAAGCAGGAGTGCCGGATTTTCCTTAAACCAAACTCATTTTAGTATAAATCAAATCCTATTTTTGATTTTTCTGAAAATTTAAAAGGGTCTTTGTAACTACTTAGGTTCTTGTAAACTGTCATTGCGAGGAGCTTGCGACGAAGCAATCCAAAGAAAATTGAGTTTTTCTTGTTAAAGCCACTTTAAAAACATTTAATTTTTATCTTTTTGGATTGCCACGTCGAGGCTAAAGCCTCTCCTCGCAATGACAATAATGACTTTTCCTTTACCATGCTACCTTCTTCTTTTCCTGACATTTAGTCAGAAAAAGTGGAGTCTTTTCTCAATGACAACCT
>DYOT01000205.1 GCA_020720345.1 Candidatus Caenarcanum sp. | reverse complement strand
TGCAATATTAAAACCTTAACATTTGAAAAAGGAATCGATCTTTCGACTCATCTTGTTCCTGATAGTGAAGGCAATGCGGTAAAAGAAGAATTAATGCCCGGCGGTCTTTATAGAGGTTCTAAAGTTGAAGATAGAATGTTTAAAGCCATCTGGGTTGATAAAAAAGGAAACCTCCATCATGACGAAACGGCAGAATACATTCTTAGCGAAGATGGAAAAACATTAAAAAGAACTGATAAGGGATATATAAAAGTTGAAGGTTCTGCAATGTATTTTTACCGTGAAAATAAATTTGAAACGAATTCTCAGGATTTCAAGAAATCGGAAATATTTAAAGAACTTGAAAAGATTAAAGCAGACGCTGAAAAAGAAGCTGAAAATATTAAAAACAAAGCAAAAGCAGCTGAAGAAGCCATAATAAATTCAGCTAAGAGAAAAGCAAATTTAAGAACAGCCGGAACAGTTGCAGCGGTCGGAGCGGCTTTGCTCGGAGCAGCGGCGCTTGGCACATATCTTATAAAAAAAGAAGATGAAGCAAACAATAAACCTCAGAAAAAGAAATTAGATATCGGCGTTTAATAATCTTGTTTAAATCAAAAAATAATCCTGTTATACTTTAATGAGTAAAAGGGTATCAAGGGCTTTTTATAGTAAGTACTCGTTTCAATTCGTATTCCTGTTTTCGGCAAGGTCTAATCGTTATTAAAATTCACGTTCTGATAAATCCGAAAACAAATTTAAAGTTGAGTATAAGTGGAAAAACATCAAAAAATCTGGGAAATAATACCAAAAGTTGCTGTTAATGATTCGTATTCTCTTAGCCTTGTTTATACACCCGGCGTGGGAAGAGTCAGTCTGGAAATTGCAGAAAATCCCGAAAAATCCTTTGAATTGACCAATAGGGCAAATTCTATTGCCCTTATTTTCGATAATCCTGAAGAAAATATGTTTAAAAAAGCGGCTTTTTTAAATAAAACATCTGGAATTGACGCTTATCCGCTTGTTTTAAGCAATTGTAGTCCTGAAGATATTGCAAAAATTATTATAAACCTTGAACCGACTTTTGGAGGCTTTATATTATCAGGAGTACAGGAAGAAAAAAAACTTAAAATTACTGAAATACTTAATAAAGAAAATTTTAGCTTGCCTGTTTATGATGATAATATTTTAAAATTAAGCAATGATTTTTGGATTGCTTCGTCGTCAACTTCGTCGCCTCCTCGCAATGACAGTCCACTTTCTCTGGAAGAAAAATCCGTTGAACTTCACAGAAAAGAAAAAGGCGTAATTAAAACTTTTTGCAACCCTGATGCAGAAAATATAACCGATGAAATAAAAACAGATATTATTGCAATTATAAGCGATGGCTCCGCTGTTCTCGGGCTTGGCAATATTGGCGCAGAAGCCGCACTCCCTGTCATGGAAGGCAAGTCAGTCCTTTTTAAAACACTCGGGGATGTTAATGCAATGCCTGTTTGTCTGAAAACGCAGGACACAGACGAATTAATAGATATTATTACAAAAATAAGTCCTGTTTTAAGCGGGATAAATCTGGAAGATATTTCCGCCCCAAGATGTTTTGAAATTGAAAAAGCCCTGATAGAAAAACTCGATATTCCTGTGTTTCATGATGATCAGCATGGAACTGCTGTTGTTGTCTTAGCGGGGTTTATAAATGCTCTTAAACTTACAGGGAAAAAAGCAGAAGATATTAAAGTTGTTGTAAATGGTGCAGGCGCAGGTGCAATAGCTGTTTCTAAGCTTTTAATAAGTTACGGAGTTGAAAATATTATTCTTTGCGATAGGACAGGAGCAATTTATAAGAGCAGAACAGAAGGAATGAACTTTTTCAAACAGGAAATGGCGAATATTACCAATCCAAATCAGGAAAAAGGTCAATTGTCCGATGTTATTGAGAATGCGGACTTTTTTATCGGGTTGTCTGCCGGAAACGTTGTAAGTTCTGAAATGGTAAAATCAATGGCAAATAAATCCGTAGTTTTTGCGCTTGCGAATCCTGTACCTGAAATAATGCCCGATGAGGCACTTAAAGCAGGAGCTTTTATTGTGGCAACAGGCAGATCAGACTATAAAAATCAGGTGAATAATTCTCTTGCTTTCCCCGGAATATTCAGAGGGGTTTTAGACTCAGGGGCAAAAAAAATTACAGAAGAAATGAAAATAAGCGCATCCTGTGCAATAGCTAATTTAGTTGGTGTAGATGATTTAAACCCTGAATATATAATTCCGCATGCGCTGGATTTACGGGTTGCTCCTGCTGTAGCAAAAGCAGTAAAAGAAGCGGTAAAATAAAAACCGACCTGTTAAAAGGTCGGAGGAGTTTTGAGAGTTAGTCAGTTAAATCAGGTAGTTGAAAAATCTACCCGAGCAGTAACCGCTTGAGCAATATCTGTCATATAGCTCAGCAGATAGTGGTACATAAGCCATTCTGTATTTAGGTGCATTGGAAATATTCTCTCCGCTGCTGCTAACCTGATTTACTTTTAACGGCTGTGAATTATTCAAATTTAAACTTTGTATTGCCATTTTCCCTCACCTCTTTTTGGTGATCCGGTTCTTTACACTAATGATTTTATCACCGGTTTATAGAGAGAGAGGCTTTCTTAAGTTTTTTATAACAATCCTGTTATATGCTTAATTTATAGCTTTCTTC
>DYOT01000204.1 GCA_020720345.1 Candidatus Caenarcanum sp. | reverse complement strand
TTCTTTTTCTTGTCTTCGCCGGCAATCTCGGAATCCATGCGCAAAAATACAGGTTTAATTTTAGAAGAGTCAAGTTTTCCTGCCTGTAAACCGCCCCATGTTAAGTCATCATATTTAAAATCTTCAACATTGCCGGACTGTCCTAGCTGTTCCCACATATCCTGCGCAATATTAGGCGTAAACGGATAAATCATAACGCTTACCTGTCTTAATGTTTCCAGCACGTCATATAAAACCTGACCGCATTCGATCATTTTTTCTTCTTTTGCCAATGTCCAGGGTGTTTTGTCATTAATATGTTTATTAGCTTTATCTACAAGGCTTATTATCGCTTCTGCCGCTTCAGAAATAGCATAGCCGTGAAATTTTTCAGAAACAATATGTTTTGTTTTTCCAGTAAGTTCTGCAAGTTCGTTATTTTCTTTATGAGTAATGTGTTCAGGCTTAATTTCACCGTCGAAGTATTTGACAAGCATACTTAATGTGCGATTAAGCAAATTCCCGAGATTATTGGCTAAATCTGCGTTTACTTTGTTCTTGAAATCCTCGTCGCTGTAATTTCCGTCTCTTCCAAAAGGCGTTGTCGTCATCAGGAAATATCTTAAAGCATCTGGTTGCTCTAAGTTATAAGCATCTAGGACAGCTTTTGGAGCGATGACATTCCCAAGAGTCTTGCTCATCTTGGTCTGGTCAACAGTAATCCATCCATGTGCAAAAACAGCTTCAGGAAGTTCAATTCCCATAGCCAGAAGAATCCCTATCCAGTAAATAGAATGGAATTTAAGAATGTCTTTGCCAATTATATGAAGATTAGCCGACCAGAATTTATTAAATTTTTCATCATCTGTAAGATAACCCACACCTGTTAAATAATTAGAAAGCGCATCAATCCAAACATAAATCACTTGAGAATCATCATCAGGAACAGGAATCCCCCATGTTACAGATTCTTTTGAGCGGGAAACGCTTATATCCTGAATATCTTCTACCTGATTTTTTACTTCTTCACGCCTGTATTCAGGGTAAACATTGTTTTTTATGTATTCCTCAATCTCGGCTTTATATTTTGTAATTCTGAAAAAATAGTTTTCTTCCTGAATTTCCTGAGGTTTTGATTTATGGTCAGGGCATAATCCGTCTTCTGTCAGGTCTCTTTCGTTTAAAAAACTTTCACATCCTGTGCAGTAGAGCCCTGTATAAGAGGCTTTGTAAATATCGCCTTTGTCCAGAAGAGTTTTAAATATATGCTGAACAACTTTCTTGTGGTCAGCTTCTGTGGTTCTTATAAACCTGTCATAATTCACGTCCAGCAATTCCCATGCATCTTTGAATTTTTGAGAAGTTTCATCGCAAAATTCCTGCGGAGAAACGCCCTTTTCTTTTGAAGTTCTTTCTATTTTAATCCCATGTTCGTCAGTTCCTGTCAGAAAGAAAACTTCAAGACCTCTTTGTTTAAAATGTCTTGCAATGACATCCGTTGCAATTTTTTCATAAGCATGACCTATGTGCGGCGGAGCATTTACATAATCTATTGCTGTTGTTATATAAAATTTTTTCAATTTTTTAGTCCCCTAAAATCTATTTTTAAGCTGCCAATTCTTCTCTCACTTCAAGCCTTTGTTTATTAAATAAGATTGGTTTAATGTTATAATTTTCAAGAGCTTCTATAACTCCACCTGGAACGTTCCTGTCAAAATCATTAATAATTGCATATGCTCTTGAATTATCAGGTCTTGTATCTTTTGTATCAAGCCATTCAATCACAAACCTATCAGCACTACCTCTATTTGGATTATTAATTGTCTTAATAATCCGTTCGGGAGCATTTTTAGACTTTGAGATAAGAAAATCAAAAGTTCTTGGATAACCGGAATGCCCCATGAACGTAATTCTTTCAGAATAACGAACATCTGAGATATCAAGCCAATTTCTCACATCTTCATAGAAAAGACTTTTGATATTGGCTGTAGCAAGGTAAAACATATCATTAACCGCTAAAATTGCTTGAATTAAATTATGTTTTTTAAGAGGAAAATTATCAATATTTGCTTTAACAATTAATGCATCTTTTTCAAGTTGAACGCCAAATCCATTTAATGTTGTTTGTAAAATTTGTTTTCTTCTAGGACTGTCTAAAGAACATCCCGATTGAATTAAATCGTCTATTGTATAACTATCATCGGTTAAAATAAACCCATTTCCTTCTCTCTTTAAATAAATTTGAATGTAATCATTATGTCTGTCAATATAAGGAGTAGTGATTTCACAATATTCTCCTAATGCTTTTAAAACAGTTCTATCTTTTAACCAATTATAATGTTTATCTATAAGTTGTTTAACATCTTGAATCATGAAAACAATCCTTTTTTAAAATTTGGTGTATTTGTAATATTACAAAATTTCATAAAATCAAATAATGTTTCCCAATTATTTTCTAAATTAGAAAATACACCTTCGGGAAGGGGATATGCCCATTTATCATTATAGCCTTCTTTGTATAAATGTATATGAGGGACACCGATTTCTTCACCGTCGGGATTTTGATGAGAGCTATTGACACAAAGACGGACAAGTATAATTAATTCCCTGCTTCTGGTTTGATATTTTGTTCTTGATAAATTAATACGTCCTTGACTGAAATCCAATGAAAAATTTTCTTTTTTATCTTTTGATATA